>JAVBSG010000058.1:0-24296 GCA_031547245.1 Propionivibrio sp. | reverse complement strand
AACGATGAGAACTGGTGCTGGCCGGTTCGTCTCCTCAAGGCTCTGGCAAGGCTTCCCCACAAGCACGCCACATGGCTTGGGTGGGGACACACCATTCCCAACGGCGATCCGGCCGAGCCCTACGCGCCGGACACGGCGTTGTGCGGAGCGATCATTCTGCCGTCGGTCGCGGTGCCGGACGAATTCCATCAACTGCGAATCGACGACGACAAGGAAATAGTCTTCTACGCGTTTGTCCCCCTGTATGAAGAGGAGATGCAGCTGAAACTCAATGCCGGCACGGAGAAGCTGCTCGACCGTTTCGATCAGGCGGATGTCAGCGACATCGTTGATCCGAAGCGACGTAACGTCGCAAAGAAGCGATTCGGTCTGTTCTAGCCAGGATGCCACACCCGCCCGCCTGTCGGCTGGCTTTCGCTCGTTGCAGAGGACATATCCAGCCGCAAAAAAACAAGCCATGCCGGGAAGGAATCTGATCAAAGTGATCCTGCGCCGAGAGTATGCCGATTCGGATGAATCAGAATGAGCTGACCGCACCGATAATCCGGTCAGCTCGCCGCGTAGAAATATGTCTTCTGGTTGACTTCGTTCTGCAGGAAATAACCATCCAGTTTCACGCTGTAACCGAAACGCCCGAACGTGCCGTTGCGCATCCGTTCCGTCGGTTTGACGACGCCACCTGCATCAGGCGTAATCCTGCCCCACGCCCAGGGGGAATTCCTCTTGTCCGACTTCGGGGTCAGCTTGACGATCGTGTCAGTGTTGTTCAGATGGTGCCATAGCACAGCGAAAGACTCCCTCGCGTTCCAGTCCGAGCCGCCTTGCCCGAGGGCGGGCAGATCGAGGCCGATGGGGAACGGGCCGGTCGTCCCTGGCTCGGTATAGGTTTTCGCCGACATGTCCCAGACGCAAAAACCACCGGCCATGAGACTGTCGAACTGCAGCATCAGATCATCATCGGGCAGAAACACTAGACGCCGAGGCCCGTAGCCCTTGATGTACTGATAATCCTTGCGCACTTCCCATAGCATCGACGCCAGATCCAGCTGCAAAAGGCGGCCGTTGCTGGCCGGGGCAAACCAGACGCAGTGCCGATGGGGGTCGTAACATGCCGTACCGTTGGTCGCCATGCCGATGTTGGGCGCCGTAGCGATTCGCGTCCAGAGCCCGCTTGCCGCATCCAGCTTCAATGTGTCGAGCGTTCCTGCCTGCCCGCTCCAAGACGTGCTTCCCTGAACGGAGCAGATCACACCCAGCCCGGAAACGAAAACATGCTTGTTGTAGCTGTGGATCGCCCGCGCCCGGCCATCGGCATAAACGCCACTCGCCTCTCTGCCGTCGTTGGTTTTCAATAGATTGCCGATCGCCCCGGAGGGCGGACGCAGCATTTTCCAGAGGGGGACATCGTCGAGAAGATCGAGATAGTAGGCTTCGTTGCCGGCATAATCGGCGTGCCCTCCGCTCAGCGGAATCCACAGCCGGCACTTCTCCGCATCGAAACAGGCGCCGCACCAGGCCAGAATGATGGCCTGCTGCCCCATCGTCGCCGCCCATTCCGGCCGCGACGGATAATTGGGGTTGATTGCCGGATTCTTCGCCGGATCGATATCGGAAAGCGAATTGCCACCGATCTGAGCCCAGGCATTCCGACTCAGCGCTTGCCGCCACTTGGGCCAGGCGTTTCGTAAGGCGGCGGCTTTGGCCGTTGCCGCACGGCCGCTGCTGGATGGTGACGAAGACATGTATTCCTCCTAGAACGTTCGCATTTCCCGAGGATTCATCGCACTATACTTTCGTACCGCAAACGGCTTCAGTGAGGCATTGGGAAAAGCATCGTCGCCTGCTTTGCGCCGAACTTGCCCCGCCCAAGGTAGAATTCCGACCCTATCGATCGTAACCTCGGAACAGCCATGTCGACAACCAGTTTCATCCACGGGTTTCATGCCATCATCGCCAAACTGCGCCACCAGCCGCAAGCGGTTCTGGAAATATTCATCGCCGAGAACCGACACGACGCGCGCATGCAGAACCTGCTCAAACACGCGGAACTGCACGCGGTGCGCGTGCACCCCATCGACGCCGCGCGTCTCGACGGCATGGCCGGCAGGATAAGGCACCAGGGCGTCGTCGCCCGGATTTCGTCGGAACTGCGCCACGTTACGCTCGACGACGTGCTCGACACGCTCGACGAACCGGCCTTTCTCCTGATCCTCGACGGCATCCAGGATCCGCACAACCTGGGCGCCTGCCTGCGCGTGGCCGACGCCGTCGGCGCCCACGCCGTGGTGGCCCCCAAGGACCGGGCCGTCGGACTGACGCAAACGGCCATCAAGGTGGCGAGCGGCGCTGCCGAATCGATCCCTTACGTCACGGTCACCAACCTTGCGCGCACACTCCGCGAACTGAAGGAACGCGACATCTGGGTCGTCGGCACCGACGCCGAAGGCCAGCAGGACATCTATGCTGCCGAGTGGCCGCAGGCCACGGCCTGGGTGCTCGGCGCCGAGGGCGACGGCATGCGCCGCCTGACGCGCGAGACCTGCGACCAGCTGGTGGCGATCCCCATGCTCGGTTCGGTGCAAAGCCTGAACGTTTCGGTTGCCGCCGGAATCTGCCTGTACGAAGCGAGGCGCCGGCGCGTGGCGTGATCCGCGCGCGGCGGACTATCCTTCTTCCGCCGTGATGTCCGCCAGCAGCGGCGAGGCAATCCGCCGGTAGTCCGCCGAATCCATCACGATCGAGGTATCCAGCCGCCCGGCATTGAAGGCGATCTCCTCGTGCCGCGCCAGAAGCTGCGGATCGACTACGAGGCGGATCTCGGGAGAAAACGAGAACGGTGGAATGGCGCCTATGACGCAGCCGGTTTTTGCCGTGGCTTCTTCCGGCGAGGCAAAAGAGGCCTTTTTGCCGCCGACGGCCCTGGCGACTTTCCTGAAGTCGACTTTCCTGTCGCCCGGCAGAATCGCCAGCACCATGACGTCCGTTTTATCCCTGACACGGCAGAGCATGGCCTTCGCCCCCTGGCCGGGCTGCGTGCCGCGGATTTCGGCAACCTTTTCCGAAGTGCCCACGGCCGGATGGCGGATCACGCGATAGCGCGCATTTTCCCTTTTCAGCAGTTCCTCGAGCCTTTCAAACAACATGTTCTCCTTCAGGTGTGCGACATATTTCTCCAAAGACAATGGAATCGTAAGCCAATTCCGCGCCGCAAAACAGCCCGGCCCCGTCTATCTGGTACACTCATGGCGCTTGCCGGTGGAAAGGAGCGCGGCAGGCGCCCCTCCGACACCATTCCCAATTTCATTCTTTCCTTGATCCGCATGATTATTTTCGATCTGATCTGTTGCAACGAGCATCGCTTCGAAGGCTGGTTCCAGTCCCAGGAGAATTTCGATTCTCAGCTCCAAAAGGGATTGGTAACCTGCCCCTTCTGCGAGTCGGTCGAGATTCGGCGGGTGCCGTCGGCAGTCCATCTGTCGAAATCGTCTCCCGCTGCGGATACCTGCAGCAAGCCCACGGCGGCGATCAGCCCCCAGGGCGAAATGCTGGGAGATTACCAAAAATTGCTTTCGACCATCCTCGCCAACTGCGAGGACGTCGGAGCGCAATTCGCCGACGAAGCGCGCCGGATGCATTACAAGGAGATTCCGGCAAGATCGATTCGCGGCCAGGCAAGCGAAGACGAATTCAAGTCCCTTCACGAAGAAGGCATCGACGTCGTGAGACTGCCCACGGTCAAGAAGGAAAAATTGAACTAGCAGCGGCCGGGCGGTAAAACGCCCCCCCACAAAAAACCGTAGCTGCCAAAACGCAAAAAAGGCCTCAGGCCGGCTTTCGCCGCGCCTTCCGCTATGGGACGGGCGCATCGGCCATGTGCCAACTATTTCACGTTGCATAAAAGTATGCGGATATACCATGAATATTCCATAAACATGGAATGCATGGATAACACACTAGAAATACTTCACTTTTTATCCATGAATCAGTTTATTGCCGGGCAAGCAAACGCATCGAAAGACATGCCGGCGGCAATATCGACAACAAGATTTTCTGCTAAGGATCGAGAACACGTCATGGACAACATCATCAAGCAACTTCAAGCATTCATATCGCCTCAGCTGCTTTCCGGCCTGGCAGGCGCCGTCGGCGAATCGCCGGAAGGCGTATCCAAAGCCATGGACGGGATTTTTCCGCTGTTGTTGAGCGGCATCATGAAAAAATCCGCCGACCCCGGTTCGGCGGGAGCCATGAACCAGATCATGGAATCGTTCAAAAACTCGTCGCCGCTCGACGCCCTGATCCAGGATCCGGCGAAGCTGCTGTCCGCTGCGGCTGATGACAGCGATCTGGGAAAAACCGCCGGCGCACTGATTGCCAATGTCTTTGGCGACAAAACGGCGAGCATCGTCGACTTCCTGGCCAACAGCGCTGGAATAAAACCCGCCTCAGCTTCCCGGCTTTTGAGTGTCGCCGCGCCGCTGGTCATGGGTTTCCTCGGCGACAAGGTCCGTAGCGGCGGTTTGTCGCTGCCGGGCCTGCTTTCCTATCTCATCGCCCAAAAGAACAACATCGTCGCTGCGGCTCCAAGCGGCCTAGGCGGACTTCTCGGACTCGCCAGCCTGGAACAACTCGGCGCAAAACTGCCGGAAGTACTCCCTGCCGCCAAAGAAAAAAGTTCGATGAAAAAACCGCTCATCGTTCTGATCATTCTGCTCGCCGCTTTCTTGCTGTGGAAAAGCTGCGGGAAGGAAGACGTCCCGCCCCCGCCGCCCGCGGCCGAGGTGAAGAAAGAAGTGGTAGAAACCGCGTCGGATGCGGCAAAAGCTACGACCGAGGCCGTCTCCACCGTCGCGTCGGACGCAGCCACCGCCGTCGCCGATGCCGCGTCGGGAACCGCAGAAGCCGCCAAGAACCTCTGGGCCAGCCTCGGCAACCTGCTCAAGACCGTCCTGCCCAACGGCATCGAATTGAATTTGCCCGAATTCGGCGTCGAGAAGAAACTACTGGGTTTCATCGAGGATGCCGGCAAAGCCGTCGACACCTCCATCTGGTTCTCGTTCGACCGCCTGCTGTTCGAGACCGGCAGCTCGACGCTGAAACCCGACTCGCAGGAACAACTGAAGAATATCGCCGAGATCATGAATGCCTATCCGGCCGTGGAGATCAAACTCGGCGGCTATACCGACACCACCGGCGACCCGCAATCCAACCTCAAGCTGTCGCAAGACCGTGCCGATTCGGTCAAGCAACAGCTGGTCGGCCTCGGCGTCGCAGAAAACCGCATCGTTGCCGAAGGTTACGGACAGGAACACCCCGTGGCAACGAACGATACTGAAGAAGGCCGCGCCAAGAACCGCCGCATCGACATCCTCGTGACCAAGAAATAATCCGAACCGATTTTTGGAGACGCTCACCGGAAACCGGCGCTGGAAGCTCAGCGCCGGTTTTCTTGTTCACCGCGATGGAAACCGACGGCCCGATCCCCTGTCAAAACCGCGGGAGCCGATGCCATCAGCTTACGGCGCGCTGCCCTCCCCCCAACACTCCAAACGCAAGGAGACACCATGCAGATTACCCCTTATATCTTCCTGAACGGCCGTTGCGAAGAGGCTATCGCTTTCTACGGCGCGGCGCTCGGCGCAAAAACCGTTTTTCTGCAGCGCTTCAAGGATGCCCCCGCGCAGGACTGCGCCCGCACGGGGCCTCAGGAGGGCATCATGCACGCCGCGCTACAGATCGGCGACAGCCAGCTGTTCGTTTCGGACGGTAACGGCAGCCAGCAGACCATGTCCGGCGTCAGTCTGGCGATCAGCGTCAAGAACAAGGCCGAAGGTGAGCGGATTTTCGCGAGCCTTGCCCAGGACGGGCATATCTCCATGCCGTTCCAGAAAACCTTCTGGGCGGAAGGCTTTGGCATGCTCACCGACCGCTTCGGCATCGCTTGGATGGTCAACTGCGCGACCTGACGGGAATCCGCAGCGCATTGGCCTGTCAGGAGGTCGTTATCCCGACCCACAGCTCATCGGCATCGCCCGGATCTAGCAGCCGGATCGGCACGAGGATGCGCCGCTCCGGCAAGGCATGGATGGCCTTGCGCCAGAGCGTTTTTTTGCCGCCGCGCACGGTAAGGAAACCGCGTGCCTCCTGGCGGACACGGATCTGCAAGTCGGGCAGCTCGTCCAGGCTGACCGGCAGCGTCAACCGCTGCGGCACAACGAGCTTGATGGCCGAATCGTGCACAATCCGTACCGTTTTTCCGTTTGCCGGCTTTCCTTCCGCTAGGTCGCGGGCGATCAGCTTGCCGACGCGCCGCCCTTCGCGGTACGACCAGCCGGCGGTTTCCAGCGCGCGTAAGAGGTTGCCCGCGGCAAAATAAGCCGGGTCCGAGCAGCGGCCGGCCTGATCGATACCCGGCCCCTGGCTGCCGGCGTCCAAACACAGGTGGCTTTCCCGCACGAGATTGGCTTCCGGCACGAACTGGCCGGTAAAGAGCACCGCATCGCATGCTAGCTGCCGGATTTGCCCTTCGCCGTCGCGCACCGATACGGCACTGACGCACCCGGCTTCGCCTTGGATGGCCTGAAGTTCGCAGCCGTATTGCACCGGGATTCCCAGCAACTGCGGAAAGGTCGCCAGCAGGCGCGGCACCGTCGGGCGCGGGTTGCCCTCCAGCACCGCCACCGGGTGGATTCCGGCCATCCGGCAGGTCCACACCGCCGACAGGCTGACGAGTTCCGTGCCGATGATCACCGGCCGCTTGAACGGCAGGCGTTTCTGCAGATAAACGAAGGACTGCAACGCGCCGGTGTTGAATACGCCCCAGGGGCGGTCGCCGCCGCACAGGCGCGCCGAGCGCGGCGTCTCCCGGATGCCGGTGGCCAGCAGCACCCGCCTGGCCTCGACGGCTGCCAGGCCGTCCCGGTTACCGACGATGAATCGGCCGTTTTCCTGCAACTGGCTGACCGTGTGCTGGAGACATAGCCCGACCCCCCGGCGGGCTGCCTGCTCCATCAGCGCCTGGGCATAGCGTTGCCCGGTCATCGGGCGGTGGAATTCGCGCACGCCGAAAACGGGGTGGCCGCAGTGGCGCGGCACCCCGCCCCCTTCGCTTTCACGTTCGAAGACGCTGACGAAGAGTCCCTCCTCGCGCAGCGCCATGGCCGCGGCAAGCCCCGCCGGCCCGGCGCCGATGATGGCGATGTCGACGTTCATTTGGCAACTCCCCGGGTGAGCGGCGGATCGAAACGGCCCTCGGTCATGACGGCCACGGCGGCGCTGCAATTGAAGCCCTGGCAGCGCCCCATGCAGGCGCGCGTGCGCCGCTTGAGCCCGCCGATGTCGCCGGCCG
Organism: Propionivibrio sp.; assembly: GCA_031547245.1. GTDB lineage: Bacteria > Pseudomonadota > Gammaproteobacteria > Burkholderiales > Rhodocyclaceae > Propionivibrio. Next base: position 16,948 of record JAVBSG010000058.1, on the reverse strand, counting down.
GCAGCGCGCCGCGCAGCGCTTCCTCGATTTCCGAGCGAGTCACCCGTTCGCAGTGGCAGACGATGTCGCTGCGGCCGGGGTCCATCCACGCCCGCGGCAGATGTTCGGCCAGGTTGGGAACCGCCTCGCAGGCCGGCTCGGCGATCGGCGCGAGCGCGGCCCCGCCCCAGTCGCGGTAGAGGCCGAACACATGCTGCGCGATACCCAGGGCCGCGGTAAGGCCGGTCGAGCGGATGCCGCCGACGGTGATCCAGCTTCTCTCGGACAGGTTGCGGATGCGGTATTCCTTGAACTGCGTGGCCGGCCGCAGGCCCGCGTAGATGGCGGTAACCGGCATGCCGGCCAACACCGGGAGCATTTCCACGGCCTTGTCGATCAATTGTTGCAGCGTTTCCTTCTCGACTGTGGCGTGCTCGCGATCGTCCTGTTCCTCGGCGGTCGGCCCGACGAGCAGGTTGCCGAACACCGTCCGCGTCAGCACCACGCCCTTGGTGCGCGCCGTCGGCACCGGCAGCAGAATGCTGGAAAGATAGGCCGCGGCGGCCTTGTCGAAAACGACGAACTGCCCCTTGCGCGGATGGATGGCGAAATCGCAGTCGCCGAGGCAGGCGAGATCGACGGCGTCCCCGTACAGGCCCGCGCAGTTGATAACCGTCCGGGCCTGTATCGGCCCGCTGTCCGTTTGCAACCGCCAGCCGCCCTCCTCCTGGCGGCCGCCCGTCACCTGCGCCTTGAAGCGTACCTGTGCGCCATTGGACACGGCCTGTTTCAGGTAGGCGAGCGGCGCTGACCACGGATCGATCAGGTGTTCGCGCGGCACCAGCAGGCCGGCCAGCACCTTGTCGGAAAGATGGGGTTCGCGCCGGCGCAGCGCGGCGCCATCGAGAATCTCCACGTCATCGACGCCGTTGTCCAGCGCCTGTTGGCGAATATCCGGCAGGCGGGCAACCTCTTCCTCTCGCCAGGCGGCGACGATGGCGCCGGTTTCCAACAGCGGCAGGTTCATCCGCCCCCGTATTTCCATGTACTCCGCGTACCCGGCTTGCATGCACTGGCGCTCCAGGCTGCCGACCGGCGCATCGAAGGCAGTATGCAGGATCGCGCTGTTGGCCTTGCTCGCGCCGGCCAGGATGTCCGCCGCCTTTTCCAGCAGCACGACGCGCACCCCAGCCAGCGTGAAACGCCGTGCCATGGCGCAACCGACGACTCCGCCGCCGATCACGGCGACATCGAATGACGGCTCGCTCATGAACGGCCCCCCGCGTTGCTCCTCTTGTCCGCCGCGAATCGCGGCAAAAATCGCCCAATGTTCATGTTATCTACCGAACAAAACGCCGCCGATTTCATAGTCGTCCAGATCCGACCAGGGGAAAAACGAACGTGGCAGCTTGGCGAAAGGCAGCCGCATCAGGTTGGTAGTCGCCGCGCCGGGGGTATCGGTCTCGTAGATCAGGTCGGTCATCTGGCCGTAGGCCGCGCGGAAGGACGTGCAGGCTTTCACAACGACCAGGCGGTACAGCGTCGGCTCGATGCCGAAAGCCCGGTAAAGCTGCGGATCGCCGTTGCCGGCCATCCAGTGGCAGACCACGACGTCCAGTTGACCGAAACGGATCACGGCGGTCGGCCCGATGCGGTTGACCATCCCCCGGCCGGCTGGACCTTCCTGTACGAATACGCCATCGTGCAGCGACCTGACGTATCCCTCCGCGCGGATCGAAACGGCGGACGGATCCCGCGTCGCGCCAAGCGAAAACATCGCCTGCGCGCCGACGCCGAGGCGATGCGCCTGGTCGGCCGCCGCCGCGTCATTGACTACAGTCGCCGCCGTCAGCGGCGATGGCCGCTCCAGCAGACGCGCCGCCACCGCCATGCTGTCGCCGCAGGCGCCGGCATTGCAGGAGTCGGCGGAGTCCACCAGGATGACCGGCCGGCCGGAGGTATTGGCCTCCGCCTTGTCGATGACCTCGTCGATGGACAGCAGCTCGGAAGTCAAACGCGTGCGTAGCGCCAGCAAGCGCCCGGCAATGTCTTTAGCATAGTACTCTGCCGTCGCATGATCGTCGGCCAGAACGACGACCGATGAGCCGGCTTCGCGGATATCCAGCCACGGCTGCATCATGAAGACGGAAAAGTCCCGAATCTTGTTGAAGCGCATCAGAGACAGGCAGTCGTCCATCAGCTCCTTGAAAGGACCTTGCAGCGTGTTGTAGGACGCCGCCGAAACGATCATGGGCAGTGGAACGCAGGCCATCTTCGGCCGCTTGCCACGGTCGAAGCAGTCCAAGCCCAGCCTGGCGGCCCGATAACCGGTCTCGAAAAAATCGACGTGTGGATAGGTGTGGTAGCCGGCAATCGCGTCGACGCCCCTGACCAGCGCCGGCGAGACGTAGGCATGGAGATCGAGGGACACGGCGATGACCACCTGTTCGCCGACGATCTGGCGGATGCGGGTGACGATTTCGCCCTCCGCATCGTCGTATTGCGTGGTCTGCAGCGCGCCGTGGAATGACAGGAAGATGCCGTCCGGCCGGTTGGCCTCGATGGCCACCCGAAAATGATCCCAGAAATACGCCATGACGGCCTGATCGGCGGGTCCGCCGCTCTGGCAAGTCATCGACAGGCCATAGCGGACGTCGGCCTTCGCCTCCTTCAGGGCCTTGATCATGCCGGCCACCGCGCAGGGTTTGTTTGCCAGCGCGGCTGGGATTTCGTCGCCATGGAGGATTCCGGCCTTCTCCCAGAACGCCATGGTGGAAACCACCGGGTTGAAGGAGTTGGTTTCCTGCCGGAATTCGCCGATCAGGATGCGCATCAATACACTCCGTTAAGTTTGTCGTAGATCGGCTTCAACGCCGGATACAGTTCCAGATAACACTCATAGAGCCGATCGTAGACCGCCTTGTTGGCCGGGTTCGGCGTGAACACCTTGTCGATTCTGACGGCGTCGTAGACCGAGTCGTAGTTCTTCAAGAGGCCCAGCCCGATCATCGCGCAGTAGTAGGACCCCATGGCGCCCGTGTATCGCGGGTTTTCGGGAATCTCCACGGTCACCTGCAGCACGTCGGCCAGGATCTGCATCCACAGATCGCTCTGCGCGCCGCCGCCGACCACCCTGATGCTCTCCAGCGCCTTGCCGGTGGCCGACTTGTAGTGGTCGATGTAGCGCCGATGGGTATAGCAGAGGCTCTCCATCATGGCTTTGACCATGTGCCGGCGGTCGTGGCTGCTCGTCAGGTTGAAGAACAGCGCCTTGGCGTTCTTGGCCAGCGGCGGCAGCTCGCCGTTCAACCAGTGCGTGGCGATCAGGTTCATGCTGCCTGCCTCGACATCCTGGATGTCCTTGCTGACGAACTTCAGGATGTCTTCCTTGAGGATCGCCTTTTCCGCCCGGTACAACTGGCCGACGGCCCAGTCGAATGCCAGGCAGCCGGTCTGCAGGGCGAACAGCGCGCCGTCATGCTCGGGATCGAAGACGAAATACTGCGGCGCGAAGCCCTCGATGCGCTCGTCGAGAATATCGACCAGCCACGACGAGGTGCCGAAATAGATGTGCACGTTGTCTGTGCGGCAGCAGCCGGTGCCGATGGTGATCGCCGGCAGATCGCCGAAGCCGCCGAACACCGGAATGCCTTCGCACAGCCCCATTTCCGCCGCCGCCTGCAGCGTGGTGTCGCCGACCTTGTCGGTGGACAGCCGCGCTTTCGGGAATTTGTGCAGATCTTCGGTCAATCTCGCCGCCGCCAGAACCTTGTCGAAATACTGCTGCAGATTCGGGTTGAAAGCATGGATGAAATCGTCATGCGGTTCGGTGGCGATCTGATGCGTGGCCCGCCACTTGAAGTACGTGTTCAGGCCCATGATGACTTCGGCCTTCGCCCAGATCTCCGGCTCGTGCCGCTTGACCCACATCAGGCGCGGCCAGTATTCCTGGCCGGTGCCGACGAAGAATCCGGCCGCCTCGTTGAGCGCTGCCGCTTCCTCGGTGGCCCGGGCGTCCATCCAGATCAGGCTGTTCCGCAGCACCTCGCCGTTCTTGTCGACGGGAATGATGTTCTTCCAGGGGGCGGCGAAGACGATGCCCCTGATCGCCTCCGGCGCGATGGCGGATTTGGCCACCACCCCTTTGCTCGCCATGCAGACAGCATCCCACAGCACAGCCGGGTCCTGCTCCGCCCAGCCGGGATGCAGTTGGATCAGCGGGTAATCCTGCCCCGCTTCGCAGGCGATATGTCCGTCGAAATCGACGAGCACGGCCTTGACCGCCGTCGTCCCGCAATCGAAGGCCAGTATGTATTGCTTGCTCATGATTGTCCCCTTTCCTCGATCGTCAGACGGCGTTCAACATGCGCTTTTCCGCTTGCGCGCTCTTCATCTTGTAGTTGCCCAGGATGAGATTGATGATAAGGCCGATCAGCGCCGGCAGCGCCGTCACGTACCAGGCGATGGTCCAGTTGGTTACGCTGGCGAGCCAGGGAACGAAGATCGGAGCGACAATGCCGCCCGCGCCAGCGATCAGCACCACCATGCCGACACCCGGCCCGGCGGCGGCACTGCCGAAGAGATCGGACGGCAGCGAAAGGCCCGGCCCGTTGGTGGCCGGAATGCCCCAGCCGGCCACCATGGCGACGATGATCGCCATGCCGACGCCCAGCGGCGCAAGGTGCGGCATCAGCGCGCAGCCGACGAATCCCACGAACAGGGCGGCCCAGGCGTTGGTCCAGGTCCGGGCTTTCAGTGCGCCTTTCTTGCCCACCAGCCGGTCGGAAATCCAGCCGCCGATCGGCGTCGAGAAGACGGCGATGAAACCGTTCAGGAAGACGATGGTGCCAACGGTCCCGGAGGAGTAATTAAGGGTGAACAAATATTCCGCCAGATAAGCGTACATCCCGTAAGCGTTGAAAAAACAGCACAGGGTAGCCAACCCCAGCAGCCACAGCCCCACTTCGCGGTACAGATTGACCTGTGCCGCGGGCTGCCCGGCAGCCTGCTTCGGCGCAGCCTCCTCTGCCAGCGGCGGCGCTTCCTTGACCATTACGTAGAAAATCAGCACGCCGACGACCGTCAATGCCGTAATCACCCAGAAGGTATTCTTCCAGCCGATCATCGGATTCAACATGCCGCCGATATAGCCGCCGAGCGAGACGCCCAGGCCAATGGAACCGAGCAGGATGCCGAGTGCCAGCCCCCGTTCCTTGGTGGAATACCAGCTGCTGACGATGGCGCAGGTCACCGCCACGATGCAGCCCCAGCCCTGCACGAAGCGCAGGAACAGGATCACGTAGTAATTGGTCATCAGCGGAATCAGCGCCGAAGCGATGATGAACGGATAGATGACGAGGTTGAACGTTTTCCGCCAGCCGAACCGGGCCACCATCTTGCCTTCGACGAAGCTGCCGATGGCGTAACCGGCGATCAGCAGCGACGAACCTGCCTGGATCATCGGCGTGCTCAGCTTGAATTCCGTCGCCAGTTCATGGACGGCCACCGACCACGAGGTCAGCGACATATAAACGATCGACAGCATCAGGCTGCAACCGATCAATGCCGCCAGCTTTCCATTTGTGCCACCTGTCATCGCGCCACCTCCATTCGTTTGATCGAAACAACGATTTACGTCCCCGTGCCCAGAGGCAAAAAATGGCGCCACCGCAAAACAGACGTCTTCACTTTCCTTGCTGCGCGGGGAACTCGAGATACTCCGTACATCATGGAAGCACATCCATGACTGTTATCATAGCTAAAATTACCATTTAGTCAACATTTTTGACTATTTAGTCATTATATTGTGACCATATAGTAAGTTATTAACGTTATCCGGCAAAACTCCAGTAAAATGATGTCTATCGCGCCAGGCCGGAAAGAACAGGCGAGTTGCCCGGGCTGGAAGCCGAAGCTGTTTGCCGAAAACCCCGAGGAGAGAAACCATGAAACCCGCACAACGGCGCGCCCAAATCCTCGAACTCATCTACGACCACCGGGAAGCCGACGTGGCGTTTCTGGCCGAGGCTCTGGACATTTCGCCGGAAACCATCCGCCGCGATCTGGCCAAGCTCGCCGCCGAGGGGCGCATCCACCGCAATCACGGCGGTGCCAGCGTGCCGCTCGTGGAAAGCGCCTTCCAGACCCGCATGGAACAGAATCTGCGCGCCAAGCGCGCTATCGCCGGCGTGGCCGCCCAGCTGTTTCAGCCCGGCGAGAGCCTGTTCATCGATACCGGCAGCACCACCGTGATTTTCGGAGAAGCGCTATCGCAGCAGCAGGGGCTCAGCGTCATCACCAACTCGGTGCTGGTCGCCCAGCAGATCGCGCGCGGCGGTGGCGAGAACAACCGCGTCTTCGTGATCGGCGGCGAATACCGCGACGGCGAAATGGAAAACGTCGGGCCCCTGGCGCTCGAACAGATCAAACGCTTTCAGGCGCGCCACGCCGTACTGACGATCAGCGCCATCAACGCCACCGGCGTGATGGATTACTCGCCCGAAGAGGCCGAGGTCGCCCGGGCGATGATCGCCCAGGCCGAATCACTGACCGTTCTGTGCGATGCCAGCAAATTCTCGCAGTCCGCCCTTTTCAAGGTCTGCGACCTGAATCGGATCGACCGGCTGATCGCCGACAAAAAACCCGACGCGCCGCTGATGCAGGCGCTGAAAATCGCCGACGTCGAATTGATCGTGGCCGGGTAGCGGGCTGCCGCCTTACCCCAAAGAAAGCCATCCTTTCAAGCATCGAACGCCTCCCGCAACCACGAAAATCGGGGTTCACAGCAATGCGGTCGTCTGTTTTTCACTTTGGACCGAGTCCGGTTACCGCGCTTCATGCACATTGCCGTGCGCCTGTATTTTCCGCCACAGAGTGACCCGGCTCACGCCCAGACGCCGGCAGACTTCGTCCTGGGGGTAGCGCGCCAACAGGCTTTGAATGACACTGGCTTCTATTTGCTTGAGCGTGCCGGTTTCCGGAATCGTCAGGCGACGCCCGGATTGTGCCGCGTGCTCCTGCCCGGCCAATATGGCGGCGATATCGTGCGCCGTAATTTCCGGAGTATTGCCGTGGGCCATCACCTCGACAACGTTGCGCAGTTGGCGGGTATTGCCGGGCCACGAATGGGAACGCAGCATTTTCGCGGCGTCCGGATCGATACGGATGGCATGGCCGTCGGCATGCGGGAATTGTCTTAGAAAATGTTTGACCAACGGCAGCACGTCTTCGCTGCGCTCGCGTAGCGGCAGCAGGCGCAAGCCGAGCACATGGATGCGGTAGTACAGGTCTTCGCGGAATTTGCCCTGCCGGACCTGCTCGAACAGGTTCCGGTTGGTGGCGCAGAGGATGCGCACATCTACCGGCATGATTTTGTCATCACCGATGCGCATGATCTCTTTTTCCTGCAATACGCGCAGCAGGCGGCTTTGGATTTCAGGCGCCAATTCGCCGATTTCATCCAGGAAAATCGTACCGCCATGCGCCAGTTCGAACAGGCCGGGCTTGCCTCCCTTGCGCGCGCCGGTGAAGGCGCCCTCGGCATAGCCGAACAGTTCGCTTTCAAGCAATGAAGGAGGGATCGACGCCGTATTGACCGAAACGAACGGGCCGTTCTTGCGCCGGCCGTGATTATGTATGCTTTGCGCGAAGATTTCCTTGCCGGTGCCGGTTTCGCCATGGATCAGCAGATTCGAATCGTAGCCGGAATACGCTTTTGCCTTGTCGATCAGTTCGTGAAGGGCGGTGGATTTCCCGACGATATCGCCGAAGGTGCTTTTCGCATACAGGCCGCGCTGGTGCGCCGAAATGCGGATTTTCGTTTCCGAGGCCTGAATTTTCCTGGTTTCCTGGAATGTGATGACCTCTCCCTGTTTCTGGTCGGCGACTTTCAACGGGATGACGTGAGCCAAAAAACTGTTGCCGTTGACGCTGACGATCTGCTCTCCCTTCACGCCGCCCAGCAATTCCATGACGGGCGAGAAATCGGGGCGCCCCTTGTTGCCTGCGAAAATCTTCTGTGCCGGGCTGTTGTGAAAGCTGACGCGTTTGTCGTTATCGATGGCAACGATGCCTTCCTCGATGTTGTTGATGATGGCGGTCAATTGAACGGCCTGAAATTTCTCGCGCTCCTTGGCGCGTATCAGCCTCACGGCCTCCTCCAGCGCCTTGCGGATGGAAATGTCGCTGCTTTCCAGGAAGATGGCGTAAACGCCGCATTGCACAGCGACCCGGTATGCCTGCCGGCACCCGATGATGGCTTCGATCCCCTGCTTGTGCAGGCCGATAACCACGCTCTCGATCTCTTCTTCACTCCGACAGGGATGGAAAGCGATTTGCGTCGCGCCGATATGAAAGTCTCCGGCCAGCCCATCGAACAGGTTCGTGCGGCTGACGATGCCGATGCGCGTGATGTCACGCTGCGCCAGATTGCAGACAAGGGTAAGCAGGTCGTTGATCGACATGGTGATCTCGACGATGCTGATCCTGTCCTGCACGAGACGCCTGGCGATTTCGGCGATGCCGCCACGCGAGACGATGACCTCGGTGCTTTCGGCATATCGATCGACGATGTCTGGAGTAATTTCGTCTTCGGCGATTTCCACGGCGATATCGATGCCGAGTCCGCGGGCGACGTGCTTTGCTGCATTGGCCATGCCCAATGTGGGCGCCAGGAAAAGAATGGGGAGCTTTGCCATGAGTGATCCTTCAATGTGGCCATGCTTAGCCGAAGCGATATATTAGTTCAGATTTATCCAATAATGAAACACATATGTTTCATTATTGAAACACAAAGTCCACATCACTGTGCGCAAAACCGGATTTTCCCCACTGGCGTGAAATTTGCTGCATGTACCGCGCATGTGGCCCTGAGAGGCCGGAAAGTGATCATATTTTTCTTCAAGCAAACAGAGGGAGGATGCAATGAAAGGATTGATGAACGCCAGGAAACTGATGACCTGCGTGTGCGTTATCGGCGCGATGGCGATGGGCGTGATGGCGGGGCCTGCCTCTGCCGCGGCGAAATACTCCATCAAGGTGGCGTATGAGAACAATCCGGGCGAGCCAACCGATAAGGCCATGCATGAATGGGCGCGGCTGTTCAAGGAAAAAACCGCCGGCGAAGGCGAGCTGCTGCTGTACCCGAGCTCGCAGTTGGGTTCCAAGAAGGATGTCATGGAACAGATGAAGATGGGGGCGGCCCTGGTCACCTTGACCGATGGCGCTTTTTTCGCGGACTTCGTTCCCGATTTCGCCATCATGATGGGGCCTTATCTGGGCAAGGACTATACTGACGTCATCAAACTGTCGAAATCGCCGATCTTCGCCGATATGTCCGGCAAACTGGAGCAGAAGGGTTTCCACATCCTGGCGGCCAACTGGCTGTACGGCTCGCGCCACATGGTGACGAAAAAACCGGTCAAAACGCCCGCCGATCTGAAAGGCATGAAAATCCGCGTGCCGAACGCGCGCATCCAGATCGAGGCCATGAAGGAGATGGGTGGGACGCCGACGCCGATGCCCCTGGCAGAGGTCTATCCCGCCTTGACCACCGGCGTGATCGACGGCGCGGAAAATCCGATTCCGGTGCTGTATGGGCAGAAGCACCATGAACCGGCCAAATATCTGATCCTGACCGGCCATCTGGACAACGTCACCAATCTCACCATCGGCCAGAAATACTTTTCGAAGCTGCCTGCCAACATCCAGAAGGCTCTGACGGATACGTGCCTTGAGGCGGGCGATTTCATGACAAAAATCACCCTGCAGGCCGAGAAGGACACCATTGAGAAAATGAAGAGCGAAGGCGTGACGGTCATCGAGGTGGACCGCAATCTGTTCCGCGAAGCGTCCAAGGGTACCTACCAGAAGTTTCCGGAGTGGACGCCCGGGCTGTACGACAAAATCCAGGATTACCTGAAAAACAATTAATCGGTCGGAACGAGTCTCTCTCCACGAACCGTATGGAAAGTGCCTGGCGCACTTTCCAGCGGGACGGTTGTCCGCGAGGAAATGAACCATGCTGAAAACATTGGATGCCCTGGGTGACTGGGCAGCAAAGATCGTCACCACGGTCATCGTCGCCATCACGGTGGTGGCCGTATTCATGCGCTACGTGCTGAACGATCCGCTGCAATGGGTGGAAGAAGTGCTGATTACGCTTTTTCTGTGGATGATCATGCTGGGGGCGGTCTCGGCCATGCGCGTGCGCGGGCATGTCAGCATCGATGCGCTGACAGCGCGGCTGCCGGCGGGGGCGCAACGCGCCGTGCAGGGTTTCAACGACCTGGCGTCGATCGCCATTCTGCTGACTCTTGGCTGGCTGGGACTGGAACTGTCGCTGGAAGCGGGCGACAAGATCACCCCGATCCTGGGAATCTCCTACGCCTATATCGACATCGCCGTGCCGGTCGGATGCTTCTGGATGGCGCTGTACGTATTCGTCAACCTTTATCGCGACATGACGGGAACGGGCGGCGCGGCCCCCGCCCAGGAACACGCGGAGCCTTGAGAGATGATCATAGGAATCTGTTGTTTTGTGCTGCTGGCCGGTTTTGCGATCAACCTGCCGATTTTCCTGTCGGTGACGGCCGCCGTACTGGCCTATTTTTTCCTGAGCCCCGACGCCATGCCGGTCGTGGCCGCGCAACGCATCATCGGCGCGGCGGAAAACACGACGCTGCTGGCAATCCCGTTCTTCATCTTCCTGGGTAACCTATTGAATTACACCGGCATCACCCGCCGCATGCTGAAGCTGGCCGAGGTCCTGACCGGACACTTCAAGGGCGGACTGGCTCAGGCCAATGTGCTGCTGTCGACGCTGATGGGCGGCTTGTCCGCCTCCAATCTGGCCGATTGCGCCATGCTGTGCAAGATGCTGGTGCCGGAGATGACCAAGCTGGGCTACAGCAAACCGTTCTCCGCCGCGGTGACGGCGGCGGGTTCGCTGATCACGCCGATCATCCCGCCGGGGATTGCGCTGATCATCTACGGTTTTGTGGCCGATGTCTCCATCGGCAAGATGTTCCTGGCAGGCGTCATTCCCGGCATCGTGTGCTGCCTGGCCCTGATGGTGTGTATCCGCATCGTTGCCGGAAAACGCGGCTACAAACCCGCGCGGGATCACGGCCCGACGTGGAGCGAATTTTGGCTGGCGCTGCAAGGGGCTTCTGCCGCGCTGGTCCTCGTTGTGGTGATCATCGGCGGCATCCGTATCGGTATGTTTACGCCGAGCGAGGCGGGCGCAATGGCCGTTTTGTACGTCATCGTCATCGGCATGTTCGTCTACAAGGAAATGAAGCCCGAGCACATCCGCGTGGCTTTGCTGGAAACGGCGCGCGCAACCGGCGGAATCATGCTCATCATCATGGCCTGCTCGGCGTTTGCCTGGGTGTTGACGTGGGAGCGCGTGGCGCAGGACGTGGCAACATTCATCGGTTCATTCGCATCGAGTCCGGCGCAGTTCCTGCTGGCGGTCAACGCCTTTCTGCTGGTTCTCGGCATGTTCGTCGAGGGAACGGCGGCGATCATCGTGCTGGTGCCGCTCCTGATGCCGACCGTGCGCATGCTGGGAATCGATCCAGTGCATTTCGGCCTGATCATCATCCTCAACCTGGCCATCGGCTGCCTGACGCCGCCGATGGGCACGGTCATGTTCATTGCCAATGCCATTACGGGCACCAAAGTAGGCGAATTCGTCAGGGAATCGCTGCCGCTGCTGTTCACCCTGTTGTGCGTCCTGATGCTGGTGACATTCGTTCCGTCCATCTCGACCTTCCTGCCCTACCTGTAGCGCAAGTGCTAGGCGCGCCGGAGCGGTCCAAATCGACGATTCATAGTTTTTACCGTAGGAGATTCAAAAAATGTGGAAAGACGACATCGAGCTTTTCGATTTGATGCGAACGAAGTTGTTTACCGCCGTGGTGGGCGACATCCTCGACGACATGGGCTATCTGCACCAGTTCCTGCAGCCCGGAATCAAGCCGCTGCACAAGCGGATGGTGGTGGCCGGGCGCGCCATGCCGGTGCTGGAAGCCGATTTTTTCAGCGCCAAGGAAGCGGAGGGAAAGACACCGTTGTCCGCGCAGCCTTTCGGCATCATGTTCGCCGCGCTCGACGATCTGAAGGAGAACGAAGTCTACATCACCACGGGCGCTTCTCCGCGCTATGCGCTGTGGGGTGGATTGATGAGCACGCGCGCCCGGCATCTGAAGGCCGCCGGCGCGGTGCTGGACGGCTACGTGCGCGACTCGGCGGAAATCGAGGAACTGGATTTTCCCGCGTTCTCGCTGGGCACCTATGCGCAGGATCAGGGGCCACGCGGCAAGGTGGTGGATTTTCGCGTGCCCATCGAGATCAACTCCATCCGCATCCATCCGGGCGATATCGTTTTCGGTGATCGGGACGGCGTGCTCATCGTGCCGAAAGCCGCCGAACGCGAAGCGATTTCGCGGGCGCTCGAAAAGGTCGGCACGGAAAGCGCCGTGCGCACGGCCATTCGCGGCGGCATGAGCACCGTGGAAGCGTTTGAAAAATTCGGCGTCATGTAGACGGACCCCGGGAGTCTGAGAATGAAAGCATTGAGAATTGAATCCCCGGGGCAGGCCGGGATTTGCGACATTGACGAGCATGAACCGGCGGCCGGGCAGGTGAAGGTAAGCGTTGCCCGGGTCGGGTTGTGCGGATCGGACCTGAATACCTATCGCGGATCGAATCCGCTGGTGTCGTATCCGCGGATTCCCGGCCATGAAATCGGCGGCGAAATCGCGGCCGTCGGCGAAGGCGTCTTACGCTGCAAGCCCGGGGACCGGGTCGTCGTACTGCCCTGCACCGAGTGCGGCGAATGCAGTTCGTGCCGTAGCGGTCGGCCCAATGCCTGCCGCTACAACCAGACGCTGGGCGTCCAGCGGCAAGGCGGCATGGCGCGCTCGCTCATCGTGCCCGCGCACAAGGTGCTGGTATGCAATGGATTGTCGTTCGACGAACTGGCGATGGTCGAGCCGCTTGCCGTCGGCATGCATGCGGCCCGTCGTGCCGTGATCGGCGTGGGAGAGGCGGTGGCGGTTTTCGGTTGCGGCGTGATCGGCCTGGGGGCGATGGCGGCGGCTGCCGCGATGGGGGCGCGTGTCACGGCGATCGACATCGATTCGCGAAAACGCGACATCGCCCTGGCCTGCGGTGCGATGCGTTTCGTCAACAGCAAGGAAGAAGACTTGGCCGCGCTGGCCGACAGTCTTGACGAAGGACGCGGCCCCGCCGTGGTGATCGAGGCCGTGGGCAACGACGCAACCTTCGTCGAAGCCGTCCGGCTGGCCGCGTTTGCCGGGCGTGTCGTTTATGTCGGCTACGCCAAAAAACCCGTGACTTATGACACGTCGCTTTTCGTCATGAAAGAGCTTGACATCCGCGGCTCGCGCAATGCAACGGCTGCCGATTTTGCCGCCGTGCTCTCGCTCATGGAACAGATACGCTATCCCACGCAGCGCCTGGTATCGGCGCATTATGGGCTGGAGCAAGCAGGGCAGGCGTTTTCCGACTGGGCGCGGGATCCCGGCGCGTTCACCAAGATTCTGATCGATGTTCAGTAGAAAGAGGCCGACGTGAGCGATTTGAATGTATTTTCCCTGACCGGCAAGAATGTCCTGATCACGGGGGGAGGAAGCGGCCTGGGGCTGGCCATGGCGAGGTGCATGACGAAGGCCGGAGCACGGGTCGTCGTAATCAACCGGGATGCGCAAAAAGCCAGAGCCGCCGTGGCCGAGTTGGGAGGAGAAACCGACTGGCGCAGTTTCGACGTCAGCGACGCACATGCCGCCCAGGCGTTCATCGACGGAGTGATTGGCGACTTCGGCCGGATCGACGTATTGATCAACAATGCCGGCAATCACTGCAAGAAACCGATCGAGCAGATGACCATAGAGGATTTCGAGTCCGTGCTGGATGTGCATGTCGTCGGCTCCTTCGCACTGGCCAAAGCCGTAGTGCCGTACATGAAACAGCAAGGCAGTGGCAGCATCCTGTTTACGGCATCGATGACTTCCTTCCTGGGGCAGCCCAATGTCACCGGCTATGCCGCGGCGAAATCGGCCTTCCTCGGGCTGATCCACGGCATGGCGACGGAACTGTCGCCGGCGGGCATTCGCGTCAACGGCATCGCGCCGGGCTGGATCGACACGCCGATGCTGCGCAAGGCCATCGAGGGGGATGACGAACGCAAAAACAAGATCCTGGGGCGCACGCCGATGAAAAAATTCGGCGAGCCGGACGACATCGGCTGGGCGGCCACCTATCTGGCCTCGGACGCGGCCAAATTCGTCAATGGCCATGTGCTGATCGTCGATGGCGGCGCGCTGATCGGCTTCTGAAAGGGAAATCACGCCCCTATATATTGAAGGGAAAAACCATGGCCAGGCGGGCATTGTTGCTGCACATGACGGATAACTGCGTGGTGGCGGTGGAGGACATCGACGCCAATGAGCAGGTTGTGTTCGAACGGGGAAATATCGTGGCGCTCAGTCGCGTGGCGCTGGGGCACAAACTGGCGATCCGCCCGATCGCCAAGGGCGGCAAGGTAGTCAAATACGGCGCTTCGATCGGTTCCGCCACCCGGGACATTGCCTGCGGCGAGCATATCCATTCCCACAACCTGAAAAGCGATTACATCGCCGGTTTTCATTTTGAGGATTCCGGCACGGATGAAGCGGGGAACAAACCATGATTTCGGGCTATCTTCGGCAGGACGGCCGCCTTGGCATACGCAACGGCATCCAGGTGATCTATCTCGTGGAGTGCGCGCACCACGTCGCCAAAAAAATTGCCGAAAGCTTCGGCCCTGAAGTCGAGCACCTGGGGTTCGCTGGCTGCTATCCGTCCGATTACGCCTATCGGCTGGTCAAGAATCTTGGCACGCACCCCAACGTCGGCGGCGTGGTGCTGGTGTCGCTCGGCTGCGAGTGCTTCGACAGGGTGCGCCTGGCTGCGGAAATCGCCGCTTCGGGCCGCCCGTGCCGCACGCTGGTCATCCAGGAAAACCGCGGCACGCTCGCCAGCATCGAAACCGGGCGGGAAATGGTGCGCGAACTGCAGTCGTTGATTGCCCAGGTGCCGCGCCAGACCATGTCGATCTCCGATCTGGTCATCGGCACCGTGTGCGGCGGCTCCGACGGCACCAGCGGCATTACGGGCAATCCGGCCGTCGGCCGGGCCTTCGACATGCTGCTGGCGAACGGCGCGACCTGCATTTTCGAGGAAAGCGGGGAGCTTATCGGCTGCGAAGGACACATGATGCAGCGGGCCGCGACACCGTTGGCAAAGCAGGCGATCGAACAGGCGATGCGCAAGGCCGTCCGCTATTACACGACAATGGGGTTGGGCAGCTTTTCCGACGGCAACGCCGTGGGCGGGCTGACGACGCAGGAGGAAAAATCGCTGGGCGCCTATACGAAATCGGGCGACAGTCCGATCGATGGCGTCATCCTGCCGACGCAGCGCCCTGATAGTCCCGGCCTGTACCTGATGGACGTCGTGCCGGACGGCGAGCCGCGTTTCGGCTATCCCAACATCTGCGACACCGCCGAAATCATCGAACTGATTGCCACGGGATGCCATATGGTGTTGTTCACGACGGGGCGCGGTTCGGTCATCGGGTCGGTCATAGCGCCGGTCATCAAGGTCTGCAACAACCCGCAGACCTACGCCAATCTGGCCGACGACATGGATATCAACGCCGGACGCATCATCAGCGAAGGCGCCACGCTCGATGAGGTCGGACAGGAAATCGTCGACAAGGTCGTAGCGACAGCCGCCGGAGAATTGACCTGCAGCGAGCGCCTGGGGCACGCGGAGTATGCATTGACGTACAAGTTCTTCGACTACGCGGCACAGGAGCGTGGGCGCTGCCCGATGTGACCTGGTGGGCAATTCTCTGTCAAACGTCAACTGGCTGCCGATATGCGCTACGGCGGATGCGTTGCTGCCTATCCAAGCGTCCTGTGACCCAGCTTCGCCCGGCAATCGACAGAGTCGGGGGTGTGATTCGTAGCATGTCTATTGCCGAGGCCGGGTAAGAGCGGACCCACTAAGGCCGACTCGGTGCATAAAACTTCATCGGTTTCTCAACTCTCACCCGACCCTGGGCTTGCACAAGCCGATTTGCCGCTCTCTCTTGTTCCGGCAACAGTACGACAGTCTTCCCTGATGTCATCCCGCGGCTGATACAATGAAAAATGTCCGTGTTGCCAAATTCGATCGACCCCATGCATAGCAAGGTATTAAGCGAACATGAAAATCGCCGCCTGGAACAGGCATTAGTTTTTTATCAGATTTCAGTAGATTTCCATGTATCAAAAATAATTTGAAAATATGTTTATTTACAACTTGTTAAACGCTGACTTAACTCCATAGGCTTCCGCAAGCATCTATCTCCAGCCAGACTTTTTTCGGGTATGATACCGGGTACAGAATACGGATACCCGAAAGATGTCATCGACTGCTACCACTTCATCACCCCGCCGTCGATCGTTGCTCACCGACACGATCGTCAGGAATGCCAAGCCCCAGCAAAAACCCGTAAAGCTCCCCGATACAGGAGGCTTGTTCTTGCTGCTACAACCTAACGGCACAAAGCTCTGGCGCTACCGGTTCTGGCTGCACAACAAAGAAGGCTTGATGGCCCTAGGGAAGTATCCAGACATCACGTTGGCAGTGGCTCGCGAACGGCATTCGGCTGCGCGCAAGCTGCTCGCCGATGGCATCAACCCGGTTCACGCTCAACAAGAAGCGAAGCTGCGTGCCACTCAGCAGGAACAGCATCGCTCGATGGGGACCTTTGCCACCGTTTGTAGTTCGTGGCGTGCGCTGACCGACTCGGAGCTAAAGCCTGCATCGATTCGGCAGCGAGAACGAGAAATCGAGAACGATCTGATGCCCACCTTCGGGGCTCGCGCCATCGGCAGCATTACTCGACTGGAGA
>JAVBSG010000014.1:0-58464 GCA_031547245.1 Propionivibrio sp. | reverse complement strand
TCTCCCTTACACGCGTTCCCAGGCGAGGTTCAGCACCCGTTTGGCGTTGGCTACGACCAAATCCGGGTCTTCGTCGCCGACAGGCTTGACCTCGAAGCTGACGATCGGACGGTTTTCCTTGTTCAGGAAGCCGATCCGCTTGAGCACCTGGAGATAGTCGACCAGTTCGTCGACGTCGTTTTCTCCGCCGGGGAAGCCGAAGCGCGGGTGAGCGTCGCCATAGGCTGGAAGCGACGGGTCCTTGACGACGCAGTTGCCCATGTGGGCGTGGATGATGTAGTCCTTGATTGGAATCAGCGATTCGGCGGCCGTTTCGTGCAGGAGCGGGATATGGCTCAGATCGACCATGAGGCCGAAGTTATCGTACTCGGCGCGGATTTCTTCGGCGTAACGTTTCGCCAAAGCCACCGGCCCGATCAGCGATTTCTTGTCTACGTCGAAATCGAAGACTTCCAGCGCAACCTTGATGCCGCCCTTCGATTTGGCATAGGCGCACAATTCACGGGTTGAAGCCACCAAGGCGCGGTAAGCCGCTTCCTGTCGGTCTGCGTCGTATTTCCCGCTCAGGAAGGCAAAACCTTTGGCGCCCATTTCGCAGGCCTCGTCGATGCCTTCCTTGAGGCTCGCGACCGCTTTCCTGCGCGCGGCCTCGTCGAGATCGTTGATGTTCATCCCGGTCGTCAGCAGCCTTGGCTGCGCGCCATACGCCACGTCGATATGCGAGGTGTCAATCATTTTCCTGACCCGCTTGCGGACCTCGGGATCCTTGATCCAGGTGATCTCAACCGCCTCGAAGTAATCATCCACCGCAATCTTGCGGAACGTCTCCTCGATCGGCCCTTCGCCCTTCATTACGCTCGGGTAAGCCATAAAGTGGATCAGACCGACCCTCATGTAGCTACGTAGCGAATCGTTCATTTGTCTTCCTTCATGCAATCAATGGTTCGTTCATTTGATTTATTTCATCGCTGCGCAGGAGAGTCCCCTCCGATTTCCGTTACCGCTGCCTTTGCCGCCCTCATCATGAACTCGACGTCATTGGCGCAAAGATTGAGAGTCATCCCTTTCTCGATCCAAGGCTTCATTCCAGCGCTCGACATCAGGTGAATCCCGGAAAACTTACCCTTTTTCCGCGCAGCATCGACAACGTGGTCGAGCGCAGCGACAAAATCCGGGTGGGTAAATTGCCCATAGATGCCCATGTTTTGACTCAGATCGTTCGGACCAATGAATGCAGCATCGATCCCATCAACATCAAGAATGGCTTCCACGTTTTTCACGCCCAACGGCGACTCGATTTGCGCCATGAGGAGCGTACCGGCATTGCTTTCTTCCATATACCGGGCCGCACTTTCAACCTTCTCGAACCCGGTGTGCGGACGCAGGAGGGAAACTCCACGCTTGCCCATCGGGAGATATTTCGAGTATTCAACGAGTGCTCGGGCCTGCTCTGGGGTATCGGTGTTCGGCAGCAACAAACCGATAGCGCCCATTTCCATGAATTTGAGAACCACCTCGCGCTTCGCCTCGGGCACTCTCACGACTCCGGCGATCCCTGTTTCCCGCGCTATCGCCAGAATGTTGGCAACCGCCGAGTAGTTGAAACCGCCGTGCTCGCAGTCGACGACGAAATAGTCAAATCCGCATACTTTCAGGATCTTGGCGATTTCCGGGTTATCGAAGATGGTTATCATCGTTCCAAGAATCCGCTCCCCTTGTTTCAACCGGATCTTGAGATCGTTTTTCCTCATGAGAGTCTCCCTAGTGTTTCAAGATGGTGGTGTGCTAACAGTTGCCAAGAAATAGCCGGCGCACTACGTACGGACGTTTCTAACTCGCGTACTTGCAGGAAGCCAGCACGGCGTTGATCTTCTTCAACCAATCGTCACCGTTCTTTTCGATAAAGTCCTTCTCGATCATGGGCCGCATGCTGTCCCTGAATGGCTTTGGATCCACGTCGTTGACCTGCAGACCCTTGGCTTTCATCTCTTCAAGAAATCTGGCTTCATTGTTGTTGGAGAACTTGCGCATCGCTACTGCGCCGGCATATGCAGCCTCAAGTACAATTCCCTGTTGGCGCTTGCTCATCGAATCGAACGTTTTGAGACTCATGACCTCGATCATCGGTCCGTACAGGTGTCGCGTGATGGAAAGATACTTCTGCACCTCGTAGAACTTGCGCGCGTAGATGACCGACACAGGGTGTTCCTGGCTATCAATTTGCCCTTCCTGGATTGCCTTGTAGATCGCGCCGGAAGGCATCGGCGTTGTTTGCGCACCGACCAGCTTCCACAGCTTTTCATAGACAGGAACGCCGGGCATGACGCGGATCTTCAGTCCGTCTATATCCTCGGGGCGGTAAATCGGTTTCGTGTTATTGGTGATAGAGCGGATTCCGCTCTCCCAGAAACCGAGTCCCTTAAGCCCGTGCGGTTCCAACGCTGACAGCATTTCACGCCCAAGCTCTCCGTCCATTACCTTGTACGCCTGCTCGACGTTCTCGAACAGGTAGGGAATATCGAATACGTTGAAGCGGCTGTCTAGTGCCGAGAAATAGCCTGCGCCGCCGAAAAAAATGTCGAGGCTACCTTTCTGAACCATCTCGATCATTTTAGGACCGGGTCCAAGCCTCGCGTCGGAAGAGAACTCGACACCAATTGTTCCGTTCGACAACTGCGCGGCAGCCTTTGCCATTTCCTGGGCACCGATGCCCTGTGCGCTTGCCATCGATCCCTCGAAACCCATTCGAAGTAAAATTTTTTCGTTGAGTCCTTCCGCAGAACTGTCCTTGGACCGGATGTTCAATGAAGACGGCATTTCTGGGGCCTCTCATGTCATTTTTATGCAAAAACCACCTTTGTTACTACCGGCTCCCCGGTTCGTATGGTCTGTCCGGAGCCGCCTCCTGCTACTTTGACGAATAGTAAATACGAAGTTTGATGACCTTCAGGCCAAGTCAATTGCCTCTACTCTATCTGCATGAAGACGGAATGAAATATATCTTCCTAATCTTGACATATCAATCTTGATAAATATAATCAACGTCAATAAATAGCCATTCAGCGTCGTCTGTTCATCCAGCGCGTAGCCGGATTCTGCTTTGGATGCAGTCCTGTAGTCCCGGTGCGCAGTCTATGCAGGCATTCAAACGAAAAACGGCCGTCACTTATCAACCAGATATCTCATTCGGTAGATGTTCAAGAGCAACCATGCAAGAAAAGATGAAAATGGCACCATGGATCACGCTTGACGAAGCCAAGTCTATTCTCGGCGTTCGTTCACAAACCATTTATGCATATGTCAGCCGTGGATTGATCGAGGCACACCCCGATCCGCAAGACATACAGCGCAGCCTTTATCGGGCGGAAGACATTCAGAATTTGACGCAAAAAAAGCAGCAGGGGAGGAAACGGGAAACGCTCGCCACCAACACGATTTTTGGTGCAGAGCCAAGCATTCCAACCTCCATCTCAACCTTTGCGCGAGGCCGGCTTTATTACCGCGGAAAGGACGCCATATCGTTGTCCGAAAACGCTACGCTTGAAGACACGGCGCGCCTCCTTTGGAATGCCGAAATAGCCTCCGGATTTGCTGCGCCGAACAATAATGGCCAAGCTTCATTTTCACCAGAGCGTACTCGTGCTTTCGTCGCGCTTGCCACGGCTACTGCAACGGGTCATTCGACCCATGCCAGAATCCCTAAGGCCCTCCATGACGAAGCAGCTACTCTCGTGGGCCACCTGGCATCGACTTTTGGTGCTGCAAATCGGCCCGATATGGCAATTCACCAACGTCTTGCCTCAGGCTGGAAGAAGAAAAAAGATGTAGCAGACATATTGCGCAGGACGATGGTTCTGTTGGCGGATCATGAGTTGACGAGTTCCGCGTTTGCCGCAAGGATCGCTGCATCAACCGGAGCATCATTGCCCGCATGTTTGTTGACGGGTTTGGCTACTTTTACCGGGCCGCTACACGGGGATGCTTCGTCTCGCGTCAGGGCGCTTTTTGATGAAGTCGAACGTTCGAACGCAGAACAAGTAGTTAATCGCTACCTTTCCTTCGCGCTTCCTATCCCCGGTTTTGATCATCATCTTTACCCTGACGGCGACCCGAGGGCGGTCGCCCTAATGGCTGCTTTTGATCCTCCAGACGAGATCGCCAAGTTCATTGAGCAGGTGATTGCGCTGACCGGACTCCATCCGAATATTGATACTGCGCTCGCTGCGCTGGTTGCGCGATATCGTCTTCCCGGCGATGCTGCGTTCGCTCTCTTCGCTATTGCCAGAAGTGTTGGACTGCTTGCGCATAGCATGGAACAAATCAACGTCGGCAAGGTGATCCGGCCGCGGGGCCGCTACGTGGGGCCGGCATTGGAGACCCAAATCAGTTCATCAGCGCCGGAATCCAGAAGAAAGAGAAGCGCTTAGGTTTTGAAGTGCGTTCTATTAGTGTTTTGTCATTAACTAGAATTTATATGTTGATTGTATGAATCAAGATTGACACATAATACCGGAGTTGTCACGCTGTAGCTCATCAGAAAAGCCAAAACACACGGAGGGAGCGCCGTATGCGATTGCAGGTCAAAGGTCCAAAGGATGTTTTAGCTGGCCTGATTTACGTGGCCTTCGGGGGACTGATGTTCTATGGAGCGCTGAGCTTCCGAATGGGCACGGCCGGACGCATGGGGCCCGGCTATTTTCCACGAGTGCTGGCACTTATCCTGATCACCCTGGGGCTTGTTTCGTTGGCGCGCGGCTTCTTCGTTCACGGAGAAAAGATCGAGGAGGTAAAGTGGAAGCCGCTCACCTTGGTCCTTGTGTCGATCGCGCTGTTTGGAGTTCTGCTGGAACGCTGCGGTTTAGCGGTGGCTCTTATTATGCTCGTGCTGGTTTCGGCCACAGCCAGCGAGAAGTTCCGTTTCGAATGGAAAGCACTGGCAGGCCTTGCCGCCCTCGTCGTGGTTTGCATCCTGGTCTTTGTCAAAGGACTCGGCGTGCCGATGCCGATCCTGGGCAGTTGGCTCGAACCGATAGCGTCCTTCGCGCCGTGGCTGAGATAGGAGGCTGAGCCAATGGATCTCTTCACGAATCTAACGATTGGCTTCTCGACAGCGTTCTCGTTGATGAACCTGGCCTATTGCTTCATGGGGGTTTTTCTTGGAACAGCGATAGGCGTGCTACCGGGGCTGGGTGTGCCGGCAACCGTCGCGATGCTGCTGCCGGCGACCTTTTCGTTGCCCCCGGTATCGTCGCTGATCATGCTCGCCGGCATCTTCTACGGGGCGCAGTATGGAGGTTCGACTACCTCGATTCTGGTTAACCTGCCGGGCGAGACCTCCTCGGTGGTCACCACGCTGGACGGCTATCAGATGGCACGCCGGGGCATGGCCGGACGGGCGCTGGCGACGGCGGCCATCGGTTCCTTCTTCGCTGGTACCGTCTGCACGCTGTTGATGGCGATGTTTGCCCCGATGCTCGGCGCCTTGGCACTGAAGTTCGGTCCGGCCGAGTATTTTTCCCTGATGGTGCTCGGCCTTGTTGCCTCTATTGTCCTGGCCTCGGGCTCGATTCTGCACGCGCTGGCGATGGTGATGGTGGGACTGTTGCTCGGACTCGTGGGCACGGACGTCAACTCCGGCGCGCAACGCTTCGCTTTCGGCATTCCCGAACTGATTGATGGTCTCAATTTCGTCGTCATTGCCATGGGCATCTTCGGCCTTGGCGAGATTGCCATCAATTTGGAACACGCAAGCTCGCGCGAGTCGATGGTGAAGAAAGTGTCCGGCCTGTGGCCGACTCGGGAAGATTGGCGGCGCATGTGCGCGCCAATCGTGCGCGGCACGATGCTTGGAGCAGTGTTGGGGCTTCTCCCAGGTGGAGGCGCCGCACTGGCCTCGTTCGGTGCCTACGCCTTGGAGAAAAAAGTCAGCCCGAACCGGGCAGAGTTCGGCAAAGGTGCCATCGAAGGTGTGGCGGCTCCGGAGGCAGCCAACAATGCCGGCGCGCAGATGTCGTTTGTGCCCATGCTGACGCTCGGCATTCCCACCAATGTGGTGATGGCGTTGATGATCGGCGCCATGGTCATTCAGGGCATCCAACCCGGTCCGGGCGTCATGGCCCAGCAGCCGGAGCTTTTCTGGGGCATCATCGTGTCGATGTGGGTCGGCAATGTCATGCTATTGGTGCTGAACCTGCCGTTGATCGGGCTCTGGGTGAAAATGCTCAGCGTACCCTATCACTACCTCTATCCGATGATCCTCGTGTTCTGCGGAATCGGCGTGTTTTCGCTTTCGAACGCGACATTTGACGTGCATCTGATGGTGCTGTTCGGTCTGGCTGGCTACGTGCTGAAGAAGGCCGGTTGCGAGCCTGCCCCGATGCTGCTCGGTTTTATCCTTGGACCCATGATGGAAGAGTTTCTGCGGCGCGCACTGCTGCTTTCCATGGGGGATCCCATGACATTGATTACCAGTCCTCTGAGCGCCGTGCTGCTGGCGGTCTCTGCCGTTCTATTGGTGATCGTGCTGTTGCCGAACCTTAGAAGCAAGCGCGAGGAAGCCTTCAAGGAGGACTAGTTTTCGGAATCTGCCCCGGTTTTTCGTTAGCCTAATTGATCGCCCGATACGGATGATCGCAATTGAGAGGAGAGTTCCATGCGTATTTCGATCTTGTCAAAACTTGTCGCCATCGCAACCTGTGTGGCACTGCCGCTGGGAGCTGCCATGGCTCAGACCTATCCGACCAAGCCGATCAAGTTCATTGTGCCGGCTCCGCCCGGCGGTGGGATTGACATACTCGCCCGTCTCGTCGCCGATAAACTCGCCACATCGATGGGGCAACCAGTTGTCGTGGATAACAAGCCTGGTGCCTCCAACAATCTCGGCACAGATCTAATCGCCAAGAGCGCACCCGACGGGTACACCATTGGGATCGTAGGAGGCAGCCACAACATCAACAAATACCTGTTCAAGGATTTGCCATGGGATCCGGAGAAAAGCTTCGAGCCGATCGTCTACACCCATGTCATCCCTCTGGTATTCGCCATTTATCCGGATACCCCAGCCAAGACGTTGCCCGAACTGATCACCTGGATGAAGGCGAATCCCGACAAGGCCAAAGTTGCCACATCCGGCCGTGGCAGTGCCCAGGAGATGGCCACGGAGATGTTCCAGATGATGAGCGGCGCTAAAATTCTGATGGTTCCGTACAAAGGTTCGTCGGCTGCCCATCCGGATCTGCTGGCAGGGCGCACCGTTCTCTACATTGACACGATCAGTGCCATTCAGGGCTATGTGAAGTCCGGTGCGCTCCGTGGCGTAGCGGTATCCACGGCGAAGCGCTCCGCAGCGTTACCCGACTTGCCGACGGCCGATGAGCAGGGGCTAAAGGGTTATGATGCCAATACCAATGGCGGTATTTTGGCGCCAGCCGGCACACCGAAAGAGATAATCGCCAAGCTGAATGCCGAGATCAATGCGGCGCTGAAAATGCCGGATGTGCGGGCCAAGCTTGAAACTGTCGGCATTGAGCCACAAGGCGGCACTCCGGAGGACTATGCTGCGCTGATTAAATCCGATCTCGTGAAATGGGGTAAGGTGATCAAAGAGGCCGGTATTCAGCCTGAGTGAGGGACTTCTTGTCCGCAAACGCGTATTTCGCCCGTTGTTCGACTCATCGGATGGCGGGCGAATTCTTTTTTGGGGAAGGCAATACCGAAATCCTATTGCTTTGGACAACCATCAAGAAATAGCGGTTATTTTCTCTCCCCACGTAACTCCGGTCGACATTCGCCAGAAGCCTGGTCGGTTCAAGCTGGTAAATCCCTGTGAAGGAATGCGCACGGCGGCTTGTGATGGCACTCGCTACGGGGCTTGGCGACCAGGCTGTGGCAATCAGCGCATCACTCTTGAGCAGGCCTGGATCTCGGAGCCCATCGAGGGGAGAGTGGAACCGTGCCGTTTTCCTCAGTCCTGCAGCGCGCGCTCGATGATGTCCAGCGCCTTGGCAAAGAGATCGTCGCGGATGGTCAGCGGGTAGAGGAAACGGATCGCATTGCCGTACATGCCGCAGTTCAGCAGCAGCAGGCCTTCTTCCAGCGCCTTGCTCTGAACCTTCTGCACACGCGCCGCATCCGGGTTGCCGGTCTGCGGATCGCGGAACTCGACAGCCACCATGGACCCCAGTCCGCGCACCTCGGCGATGACCGGGAAGCGCCCGCGCAGTGTTTCGAGACGCTGGGTGAGCTGCATGCCAAGCCTTTGGGCGCGCTCGCACAGTTGTTCTTCAACCATCACGTCCAGCACGGCGTGCGCGGCTGCAACTGCCAGGGCGTTGGCCGCATAGGTGCCGCCCAAGCCGCCGGGGGCAGGCGCATCCATGACCTCTGTGCGGCCGCACACAGCCGATAGCGGCAGGCCGCCGGCCAGGCTTTTGGCCATGGTGATCAGGTCGGGCTTCACATCGAAATGCTCCATGGCAAAAAGCTTGCCGGTACGCGCAAAGCCCGTCTGGATTTCGTCGGCAATGAGCAGAATGCCGTGCCGGTCGCATAGCGCGCGCAAACCGCGCATCAGTTCCTGCGGCGCCACATTGAAACCCCCTTCGCCCTGCACTGGCTCGAGGATGATCGCGGCCACCCGCTGGGGATCGACATCGGATTTGAACAAGCTTTCAATGGCGGCCAGCGTTTCTTCCGTGCTCACGCCCTGCAGTGTCGATGGGAAGGGCACGTGGAAAACGTCGCTGGGGAAGGGGCCGAAACCGAGCTTGTACGGAGCGACCTTGCCGGTCAGCGCCATGCCCATCAGCGTGCGGCCATGAAACGCGCCGCCGAAGGCGATGACGCCGGGCCGGCCGGTGGCGGCACGTGCGATCTTGATGGCGTTTTCGACTGCTTCCGCGCCCGTGGTGAAGAACGCGGTCTTGGCCGGCCCCGTGATCGGGACAAGGCCGTTGATGCGCTCGGCCAGCGA
Organism: Propionivibrio sp.; assembly: GCA_031547245.1. Classification (GTDB taxonomy): domain Bacteria; phylum Pseudomonadota; class Gammaproteobacteria; order Burkholderiales; family Rhodocyclaceae; genus Propionivibrio. Next base: position 49,493 of record JAVBSG010000014.1, on the reverse strand, counting down.
CACGACGCTTTCATAGGGAACGATCTGATAAGCAGTGTGGGTGAAGCGCCTGAGCTGATCCTCCACTGCCTGAATGATCCGCGGATGGCGATGGCCTGTGTTCAAGACGGCGATGCCTGCGGCAAAGTCGATGTACTCGCGGCCCTCGACATCCCACAAGGAGGCGTTTTCGGCGCGGTCCGCATAGAAGCTGCACATCACGCCTACGCCACGGGGTGCGGCAGCTATACGGCGCTGCTGCAAAACTGAGTTCGATGAGGTCATGTGTGGGGCTCCTGAAACGATGTCAATGGCAGGCATTACATCGGGAGATTGATCTCCTCAAAAGAGCCAATTCAATGTTTTTTCCAGTGCCAATTTCCTCGAAGGCGCAATGTCATCGACACTTCAACTGACCGTGACTTCGGACGTGTTGCACCGCATTGACACCGCACCCGCACTGTGTTTGTGCGTCACCCTCGTGACAACCCCATCTGTCGCCTCTATTGGTACCCCGCCATGCATTGAATTTCAACAGCTGGACAGGACATTGGTCCGAGAAAAATTTTTGGCACGATCATTGCTCTTGCGGATGCAGATCGAAATTTCGCAATTTCTTGGGGGGAACTCTATGAAATGGCTTCTGGATGTTTGCCGATCAGGTCGCAGACGCGCAGGCGCTGATGGGCCGGTTCCAGGCGGTGCGCCATGGCGATCCGATCGCGGGCGTTCCCGTCACGGACTCCGGTCACCGCGGGGCACGACGTCCGCCGGCACGCGATGCCGAATTCAGCGCCTGGGCGGTTTGGGCGCGAATGGAGTAAACCACGGAGAACTCTCGTGACTTCCGCTTCCGCATCCCCCGCACTTTTACGCCGCAATGGCGGCCAGATCCTGATGCAGCAGTTGCGCATCCATGGCACCCGCCGCGTGTTCCTGGTACCCGGCGAGAGTTACCTGCCCTGCATCGATGCGCTCAACGAGCACACGGGCGTAATCGAGCCCATCGTCTGCCGCCAGGAAAGCGGCGCAGCCTACATGGCCGAGGCCATGGGCAAGCTCACCGGGGAACCCGGCATATGCTTCGTGACGCGCGGCCCCGGCGCAAGCAACGCGAGCATTGGCGTGCATACCGCATCCCAGGACTCGACGCCAATGATCCTGTTCGTTGGCCAGGTCGGCAACGATTTCTATGAGCGTGAAGCTTTCCAGGAAATCGATTGCCGTCGCATGTTCGGCCAGATGGCTAAATGGGTAGCGCAAATCGACCGCACCGAGCGCATTCCGGAATACATCTCGCGGGCTTTCTCGGTCGCCACCGGCGGCCGCCCCGGGCCGGTGGCGCTGGCCCTGCCGGAGGATACGCTGTGGGGTACGGCCGAGGTGGCCGATCTGCCGCGCTACACCCGTTCATATAGCCACCCGGGTCCTCGCGACATGCAGCGCATGGCGGCGCTGCTGGAGGAAGCCGAGCGGCCTTTCATGATCGTCGGTGGCTCGGGCTGGACACGGGAGTCCATCAACCATGTCGAAAACTTTGCCGTGCGTTTCCAGTTGCCCGTGGGCACGGCCTGGCGCCGCCTGGAGTGCTTCGACCAGCGTAGCGCCAATTCGGCCGGCCATGTTGGCTGGGCGATGACGCCCGAGTTGCGCCGGCGCCTGCGCGATGCGGACCTGATCCTGGCCGTCGGCACCCGCCTGGGCGAAGCCACGACGGAAGGCTACACCGTCATCGAAAGCCCGATGCCGCGCCAGAAGCTGATCCATGTCTATCCGGACGCGGCCGAGCTGGGGCGCGTGTTTGCACCCGCACAGGCCATCGTCGCAGACGTTGCCAGTTTTGCAGCGGCGCTGGCGCCGCTGGCCCCATCGCGCTCCTTGCTGCGCCAGGAGCGGGTGGCCGCGGCGCATGCCGAATACCGGCAGAGCCTGGAACCCCTGGAGGGCAAGAGCCCTCTATCCCTGGATGCGGTGGCGGCCATTGCCGCGCAGGAGCTACCTCATGACGCATGCATTACGGTTGGCGCCGGCAACTACGCGTTGTACCCGCACCACTATCGCCAGTACACCGGCCCCGGCACCAGTCTTGCGCCAACAGTGGGCGCGATGGGCTACGGCCTGCCCGCCGCCATCGCCGCCAAGCTCGAAAACCCGGAGCGCACGGTGGTCTGCTATGCGGGCGACGGCTGTTTCCAGATGAACCTGCAAGAGCTGGGCGTAGCGCTGCAGTACCGCGTGGGCGTGGTCGTGCTGGTGTTCAGCAACGGCGTCTGGGGAACCATCCGCGCACATCAGGAACGCGAGTTCCCGGGCCGCGACATTGCGTTGTCATTCACCAACCCGGACTATGCGGCCCTGGTGCGCAGCTATGGCGGCCATGGCGAAGTGGTCGAACGCACCGAAGATTTCTCCGCAGCCTTGGCGCGCGCCCGCGAATTCACGGACCGCGAAAAGCTGCCGGCGCTCATTGAGCTGCGATATGACGCTGATGGCATCGCTCCCGGTGAAACACTTTCCGGCATTCGGGCTGCTGCGTATGCGCGTCAGCAAGCGGTCCCCCTCTCGAACTGACGCAGGAGCCTATGCCATGACCGCTCTCGAAACGATGCAAGGTTTTGCAGTCAATGGCCAGCGCCTGTGGCAATCCCTGATGGACCTGGCCAGGATCGGCGCTACGCCCAAAGGCGGAAATGCCCGGTTGGCGCTCACGGCTCTTGATGGCCAGGGCCGCGATCTGGTGGTCTGCTGGATGAAGAGCGCCGGCCTGGAGATCCATGTCGATCAGCTCGGCAACATCTTCGGCCGCCGCGCCGGCCGCAATCCGGCGCTGCCCCCGGTGATGGCCGGCAGCCATATCGACACCCAGCCCACCGGGGGCAAGTTCGACGGCTGCTATGGCGTGATGGCGGGGCTGGAGGTGATGCGTACCCTGCAGGAGCGCGGCGTCCGGACCGAGGCGCCGCTGGAGCTGGTTATCTGGACCAACGAGGAAGGCTCGCGTTTTCTGCCTGCGATGATGGGGTCGGGCGTGTTCACCGGCCGCTTCACGCTGCAGGAAGCCTTGCAGGCGCGTGATACCGGCGGCCTGTGCGTGGCCGACGAGCTGAAAGCCATCGGCTATGCCGGCAGCAAGCCGGTGGGTGCTCGCCCGGTGGGCGCGTATCTCGAGGCGCACATCGAGCAGGGCCCTGTACTGGAGGCTGAGGACAAGATCATTGGCGCCGTCACCAGTTCGCTGGGAATGCGCTGGTACGAGGCGATGGTCACCGGCATGGAGATGCATGCCGGCCCAACGCCCATGCCGGTGCGCAAGGACGCGCTGCTGGCGGCCGCCGAACTGGTGCAGAGCGTGGTGCGCATTGCCCGCGACAACCCGCCGCACGGGCGCGGCACGGTGGGCGTGCTGAATGTACATCCGGCCTCACGCAACGTGGTGCCGGGGCGCGTGGACTTCTCGGTGGATCTGCGCCATATCGATCCAGTCATGCTGGACGCCATGGAACAGCGCATGCGCGCCGAATTCGCCGAAGTGGCCCGGCGCCACGGCGTGCAGGTGCAGATGGAGCAAGTCCAGTACAACGTGCCGACGCCCTTCTCGCCCGCGCTGGTCGACATGGTGCGCCAGAGCGCCGTGCGGCGCGGCCTGCCCATGATGGACATCGCCACGGGCGCCGGCCACGACGCGGTGAATATGGCCATGGCCTATCCGACAGCCATGATTTTCGTGCCCTGCAAGGACGGCGTGAGTCATAACGAGATCGAGGACGCCCAACCCGGGCACCTGGAGGCCGGCTGCAATGTGCTGCTGGACGTGGTGCTGGCCCGCGCCGGCGTGGCGGAGGATTGACATGGAACTGCACGACCTTGCCTACTGGCGCGCCAAGGCGCAAACCATGCGCTTTGACGGCCTGGCCTACATCGATGGAGACTACGCGCCAGCCGCCGACGGCGCGACCATTCCTTGCATCAGCCCCATCGACGGCCGCAAGCTGGCCGATGTCGCCGCCTGTGGCGAAGCGGACGTGGATCGCGCCGTGGCCGCCGCACGCCGCGCCTTCGAGGAGCGCATCTGGTCCGGTCTGGCGCCGCGCGAGCGCAAGCGGCGCCTGCAACGGCTTGCTGCCCTGATCGAACAACATGCCGAGGAACTGGCGCTGATCGAGGCGCTGGACATGGGCAAGCCGGTGCGCGACGCCCTGTCGTTCGACGTGCCCGAAACGGCGCGCTGCTACGCTTGGTACGGCGAAGCCGCCGACAAGCGGTACGACGAGATCGCTCCAACCGGCGATGACGCACTGGCTACCATCACGCGTGAACCCCTCGGCGTCGTTGCCGCCGTCGTACCCTGGAACTTCCCGCTGATGATGTCGGCCTGGAAGGTGGCGCCGGCATTGGCCGCCGGCAACAGCGTGGTGCTCAAGCCCGCCGAGCAGTCCTCTCTCAGTGCCTTGCGCCTGGCGGCGCTCGCTACCGAAGCCGGTATCCCGCCCGGCGTATTCAACGTGGCGCCCGGCTTGGGGACTGTGGCCGGACAGGCCCTGGGCCTGCACCCGGACGTGGATTGCCTGGCCTTCACCGGTTCCACGGCCACGGGCAAGCGCTTCATGCGCTATTCGGCCGATTCCAACCTCAAACGCGTGTGGCTGGAGTGCGGGGGCAAGTCTCCACATGTCGTGTTCGACGATTGCCCGGACATCGACCGTGCAGCGCTGGTGGCGGCTCAGGCCATCTTCGTGAACCAGGGCGAAGTCTGCATTGCGGGTTCGCGCCTGTATGTACAGGAAAGCATCTACGAAGCCTTCATGGAGCGGCTCACAGCACATGCCCAGGCCATGGCCCCGGGCGATCCCCTGGACCCGGCATCCCCCATGGGCGCCATCGTTGACGAGCGCCAGATGCAGGGCGTGCTGGCGCGCATTGAGGCCGGCGTGCAAGAGGGGGCGGGTCTGCGTACTGGTGGCCGGCGTGTACGTATCGAGACCGGCGGTTATTACATCGAACCAACGATCTTCGAATGCGCCCGCCAGGACCTGTCAGTGGTGCGCGAGGAAATCTTTGGACCCGTGCTGGCTGTGCAGCGGTTTGCGAGTGAGGAAGAGGCCATCCGCCTGGCCAACGATTCGGTCTATGGCCTTGGCGCCGGCCTGTGGACGCGCAGCGTGGGCCGGGCCCACCGCCTGTCGCGCCGCTTGCGGGCCGGACTGGTTTGGGTCAACTGCTACGCCGACGGCGACATCTCCGTGCCTTTCGGCGGCTTCAAGCAGTCCGGCTTCGGCCGCGACAAGTCGCTGCATGCGCTCGACAAGTACAGCGACCTCAAAACCACCTGGATCGACCTCAAGGACTGAGCCGTGCCGCCACAACCATGCCTCCCGCCGTCCAACGCAGCGATCGCCGACGCGGTGCAGGCTTTGCAGCCCTACATGATCGAGGCGCTGGGTGGCCTGGTTGCGGCGGCCAGTCCGTCCGGGGCGGAAACGCCGGCCGCCGTCGTTGCGGAAGCACTGCTGGGCGAGCTGGGGCTGGCCAGCGAACGCGTCGCGCTGCAGGCGCAATCGCTGGTGCATATGCCTTTGTATTCGCCAGCCTGCTGCGCCGATGGCGGGCGCTACAACCTCCTGGCTGTCCATGAAGGCAGCGGCGGTCCGTCGGTGCTGTTCAACGGCCACCTCGACGTGGTGCCGACCGGGCCGGCCGAGATGTGGCGCCATCCTCCATATCTTCCTGTCATGAAAGATGGCTGGCTGCATGGCCGCGGTTCAGGCGACATGAAGGGTGGCATCGTGTGTGCGCTGGCGGCTTTCAAGGCCCTACGCAGCCTTGGCGTGCAACCGATGGGGCTGGTCGGCTTCAATTGGGTGCTCGAGGAGGAATGCACCGGCAACGGCACGCTGGCCTCCATTGCGCGCAGCCGGGTGGAGGCATTCGATGCAGTCATCATCCCCGAGCCGTTGGGCGAGGGGCTGATCACAGCGCAGGTCGGGGTATTCTGGATGCGTATTGCGCTCAGCGGCCGTCCCTCGCATGCGGGTTACATGACGCAGGGAGCCGACCCGATCGCCGCCGGCATGGCCGTCGTGGGCGAATTGCGCCGGCTGGAGGCCGAATGGAACGACCCGGCGCGGCGGCATCCTGCCTATGGCTCCCATGCGCACCCGATCAATTTCAACATCGGGCGCATCGAGGGCGGCGAATGGACCTCGTCAGTGCCGTGCCGGTGTACGCTGGATGTGCGCATCGGCTTCTACCCGGACATGGATATTGCCGATGCCAAGGCGCAGGTAGCCGCACGCGTGCATGCCATGGCAGCGCGGCTGGCCGGCATCGAGTTGGACATCCGGTACGAAGGATTCCATGCGCCCGGCTGCGTATTCGTCGTTGACAGCCCGCCCATGCGCACACTGGCAGAGGCGCATCGCCAAGTTCACGGCACGGCGCCCGACAAAATCGCCATCACGGCGACCACCGACGCCCGCCACTTCCGGCTGATGCTCGACAAGCCGGTGACCTGCTATGGCCCGCTGGCGCGCGACATCCATGGCATCGACGAGGCCGTTTCCATTGCCAGCATGGTGCGCGTTGCTACCACCTTCGCGGTCTTTCTGCGCGACTGGTGCGGCGTAGAGCCTATTTCCCCCTCCTGATCCACATCAGATTCTTCAAGGAGCCATTTCCATGCCACCGCCGCCCAACAGCAGCCACAAGCGCCCATCCCGTTTCACCACGACCCGAGGAATGCTTCTTATGACAGCCTTGTCCCGCTCCTCCGCCTGCCGCTCTCCGTCGTCGGCGTTGGCAGCCGCCATCGCGGCATCGACCCTGTTCGGTACTGCCCAGGCCCAGACCCGTGGCGGTACGCTGTCGGCCATCGTCCAGCCCGAGCCGCCGGTGCTGGTCAGCGCCATCAACTCGCAGGCCCCCACGCAATACGTGGCCGGAAAGATCTACCAGGGGTTGCTGACCTACGGCCCGGATCTCAAGCCGCAGCCCGAACTGGCCAAGAGCTGGAGCATTTCCGAAGACGGCCTGACCTATACCTTCGAGCTGCAAAGCGGCGTCAAGTGGCATGATGGCAAGCCGTTCACCGCCGCGGACGCGGAGTTCTCCATCGGCAAACTGTTGCCCGAAGTGCATGTGCGAACCCGTTCCGTGCTCAACAAATACGTGGCTTCGGTGCGCGCCGTGAATCCCACGACGCTGGAAATCAAGCTGAAGGAGCAGTTTCCGCCCTTCATCATGATGTTCGAGACCGGGACCATGCCGATGATGCCCAAGCACCTCTACGACGGCACGGACTACCGCAAGAACGCGGCCAACCAGAAGCCGGTGGGCACCGGCCCCTTCATGCTCAAGGAGTGGAAGAAAGGCGCCTACATCAAGCTCGTGCGCAATCCCGATTACTGGAAGAAGGGGATGCCCTATCTGGATGAACTGGTGTTCAACGTGATCCCCGATTCGGCTTCGCGCGCGGTGGCCTTCGAGCGCGGCGACGTGCAGGTGCTGCGTGGCGGCGACGTGGACAACGTGGACGTCAAGCGGCTGCGCGCCATCCCGGGTGTGGACTACACCACCAAGGGCTGGGAGCTGTTCTCGCCGATGTCCTACCTTATCCTGAACGAGCGCAAGCCGCCGTTTGACAACGTGAAGGTGCGCCAGGCCGTGATGCACGCGCTCAACCGCAAGCTCATCGTGGACAACATCTTTTTCGGCCTGGGCAAGCCGGCTACCGGACCGTTTACGTCGAATACGCAGTTCTACGAGAAGAATACGCCGACCTTCGATTTCGACCTGAAGAAGGCGCGCGAACTGATCAAGGAGTCTGGTGTAGACGTGGCCAAATACCCGGTGAAGATCCTTTCCACCTCTTATGGCGCCAACTGGGATCGGCTTGACGAATATATCAAGCAGATGCTGGAGGGCATCGGCCTGAAGGTCAGCATCGAGTCGTCGGACGCAGGCAGCTGGTCCGGGCGCGTGAGCAACTGGGACTTCGACATGACGGTCACCTATGCCTACCAGTATGGCGACCCTGCGCTGGGCGTGGAGCGCCTCTATCGCAGCAGCAACATCGTCAAGGGATCGCCTTTTGCCAACGTGCAGGGCTACAGCAACCCCAAGGCGGACGAGTTGTGGCTGCGCGGCGGCGCGACCTTGGATACCGCGGAGCGGCAGCAGGCCTATAGCGAAGTGCAGAAGCTGCTGGCAAACGACGTGGCGAATGCCAACCTGGTGGAAATGGAGTTCCCCACGCTGTACCGCGCCAACGTCAAGAACCTCGTGACCACGGCCATCGGCCTGAATGAGTCGTTCGACAAGGTTTACATCGACAAAAAGTAAGTCCGACCGTGGCCGGCCCGGATGTGCCGGCCACGGCGGCTCTGCCAGTGCGCATGGAGCCTGCGATGAGTTTTCTTTCCTTTTTGCTGTCCCGGCTCGCCAAGGCCCTGGTTGTCGTGCTGGGCGTCGTGGTGCTGAATTTCTTCCTGGTGCGCATGGCGCCGGGGGATCCGGCCACGGTGCTTGCCGGCGAAGCCGGAGCGGGCGATGAAGCTTTCGTCAGCCAGTTGCGCGAGCAGTTCGGCCTGGACCAGCACGTCATCGTGCAGCTGGGCACCTACCTCAAGGGCGTTGCCCATCTGGATCTCGGCTATTCGTACCGCAACCAGCTTCCGGTGCTGGACCTGATCCTGGACCGGCTGCCTGCGACCTTTCTGCTCATGGGCGGCGCCTTTCTGTTTTCCATAGCCGCGGGTGTGGCGCTGGGCGTGTGGGCTGCCCGCACCCGGTATGAGAACCGGCGCAGTTGGCTCGACAGCGCGCTCATGTCGGGCGCGCTGCTGCTGTATGCCACACCGCTGTTCTGGCTGTCGCTTATGGCCATCATCCTGTTCTCGGTGGTGCTGGGCTGGCTGCCAGCCTTTGGCATGGAGACGATCGGCACGAAGCTGACCGGCATTGATCGTGTGCTGGACATCGCCCACCACATGATCCTGCCCACCCTGTCGCTGGGATGCTTCTTCATGGCGGTGTACGTGCGCCTGACGCGGGCGTCGATGCTCGAAGTCATGGGCATGGATTTCATCAAGACCGCGCGCGCCAAGGGCGTGCCGGCGCATCGCGTGATCCGGGTGCATGTGCTGCGCAACGCCTTGCTGCCGGTCATCACCTTCGCCGGTATCCAACTCGGCCAGATGGCGGGTGGGGCGGTGCTCACCGAAACAGTGTTTGCCTGGCCGGGTATTGGCCGGCTGATGTTCGACGCATTGTTGCAGCGCGACTACCAATTGCTGCTGGGCATTTTCTTCATGACCTCCGTTCTGGTGGTCCTCTTCAACCTGCTGACCGACATCGTGTACCGATTCGTCGATCCGCGCATCGCGGCCAACCAAGGAGCGCACGCATGAAATCCTTTCTCCACCGGTTCTCGCGCAACTGGGGCGCTCTGTGTGGCATGTTCATCTTCCTGATGGTGCTGTTCTTCGCGGGCACCGCTTCGCTATTCTACGAAGAGTCGCCCTGGTCGATGGTGACCTCGCCGCTGGTTGCGCCGTTTACCGATCCGTCGCTGCCCTTTGGCTCCGACATGCTGGGGCGCGACCTGACGGCAGGCATGCTCCACGGCGCACGAGTGTCCTTGCTGGTCGGCGTCGTGTCCACTGTGGTGGCGCTGGTGCTGGGCATTTTCGTGGGGGCTGTTGCCGGTTACAGCGGCGGCCGGATCGACGACATGCTGATGCGTTTCACCGAGTTCTTCCAGACCATTCCCCAGCTGGCCATGGCGGTGGTGATCGTGGCCATCTTCAGCCCGTCCCTGGTAACCATAGTGGGGGCGATTGCCGTCGTCTCGTGGCCGCCGGTGGCGCGGCTGGTGCGTGCCGAGTTCCTGAGCCTCAAGCAGCGGGAATTCGTACAGGCCGCCGTGGTGATCGGCCAGAAGCCCATGCGCGTGATCCTCACGCAGATTTTGCCCAATGCCCTGTCGCCGGTCATCGTCACGGCCTCGTTCATGGTTGCCACGGCCATCCTTACCGAATCGTCGCTGTCGTTCCTCGGCCTTGGCGACCGCAACATGATGAGCTGGGGCTTCATGATCGGTGCTTCGCGCACCATGCTGCGCGAAGCCTGGTGGATGAGTGTGTGGCCCGGCGTGGCCATCCTGCTGACTGTGCTCGCCATCAACCTGATTGGCGAGGGCTTGAACGACGCCCTGAATCCGCAATTGCGCAGGCGCGGCGAATAGGAGAGCAGCATGACCGAGAAACTTCAAGAGCCGGCCCCGCTGCTGTCGATCCAGCAACTCAGCATTCCGCTGCCGACGGGCGCGGACCGTCCTTACGCCGTGCAGGACATTTCGTTCGATCTGCGGCGCGGGGAAATCCTGTGTATCGTCGGCGAGTCGGGCTCGGGCAAGTCCATGAGCTCCAATGCCATCATGAGCCTGCTGCCTCCCGGCCTTGTGCCGGAGCGTGGCGCCATCCTGTTCCAGGGGCGGGATCTGCTGCAGCTCAACGAGGCCACGCTGCTGTCGATGCGCGGCAAGGACATGGCCGAAGTGTTCCAGGAGCCGCTGTCGGCGCTCAACCCGCTGATGACCGTGGGCGAGCAGATTGCCGAAGTCATGCGCGTACACCGGAGCCATACGCCCGATGCCCGCGAGCGCCGCGTGCTGGAGCTGCTTGAGTTTGTGGGCCTGCCCGATCCCGCAACCTTGCGCCACAGCTATCCGTTCCGCCTCTCGGGCGGGCAGCGCCAGCGCGTCGTCATCGCCATGGCACTGGCGCTGGAGCCCAGCCTGCTGATTGCCGACGAACCAACCACAGCGCTGGATGTGACGACGCAGGCGCAGATCCTCGCGCTGATCCGCCGCATTCAGGCCGAAAAAGGCATGGGCGTGATGCTCGTGACACATGACTTCGGCGTGGTGGCCGAAATTGCCGACCGCGTGGCCGTCATGGAGAAAGGCCGCCTGGTGGAGATCGGCTCCGCCGAACAGGTGCTCAATGCGCCCCAGCACCCCTACACCAGGCGTTTGATCGGGGCCGTGCCGCGCGGCCGTGCGCAAAACCTGTCTTCCTCCACGGCGGAGGTGGTTCTGGAGGTGCGCAACCTGCGCAAGACCTATGCGTCAGGCGGTGGCTGGTTTGGGCCAAAGCGTGTGGTGCACGCGGTCAACGACGTGAGCTTCAGCGTGCGGCGCGGCGAGACGCTGGGCATCGTCGGTGAGTCCGGCTCGGGGAAATCCACTATTGGCAAATGCCTGCTGCGCCTGATCGACATCGACAGCGGCGAACTGCGGTTCGACGGATGCGACCTTGCCAAACTCAGTGAGCGCCAGTTTCGCCCCCTGCGGCGCGATGTGCAGATGATTTTTCAGGATCCGTTTGCATCGCTGAACCCGCGGCACACGGTGGGACGCATCATTGCCGACGGGCCGCTGGCCAACGGTGTTCCAGCCGCCGAGGCGCATCGGCGCGCCCGCGAGCTGCTGGAATTGGTGGGTCTGGATGCTTCGGCCTTTGACCGCTATCCCAACCAGTTCTCCGGCGGACAGCGCCAGCGCATCGGCATTGCGCGCGCGCTGGCATTGGAACCCAAGCTGATCGTGGCGGACGAGTCCGTCTCGGCGCTGGACGTTTCGGTGCAGGCGCAGGTGCTCGATCTGCTGGAGCAGTTGCAGAAGCGGCTGAACCTTGCGCTGATCTTCATCACCCACGACCTGCGCGTGGCGGCCCAGATCTGCCACCACGTCATCGTGATGCAGCGCGGCAGCGTGGTGGAGTCCGGTCCGCCAGGGCGCATCTTCGATGACCCGCAACACGAATACACCCGCCGCCTGATCGGTTCCATTCCGGGGAAGGCCTGGGAACCGCCTGTTGATTTTGCTAACGCGGCTTGAGCGTTCTGATATGCATAGCTCGTTTCCAGTGAGCGAACGCGTCGCAGGCATCGCCCTGTTTCTGCTGGCACTATGCCTGTTCGTATCCTATGACGCCTTTGCCAAGCATATGCTGCACAGCCACAGCGCCGCAGCCATGAATCTGTCGCGCTATATCGCCATCTGCGCGATGGCCTTGCTCATGCTGGCCGCACGTCCGGCGCTGTGGCGGCAGATGGCCGAGGCCTGGAGGGAGGCGCATCGGCGACTGCTGCTGATTCGCAGCCTGATGCTGGCCGTCGTTGCAACCAGCTACATGACGGCTCTGGTGAGTATGCCGCTGGCTGAAGCAACGGCCATCTATTTTTCCGCGCCGCTCATCATGGTTGTATTGTCGCCCTGGCTGCTGAAGGAGAAGGTGGGCGCAGTTCAGTGGATCGCCGTGATCAGCGGGTTTATGGGCATGTTGCTTATTGTGCGCCCCGGCAGCGCGCTACCCGCTCAGGGAGTTGCGCTGATGGTGCTGGCTGCCGTGTGCTATGCGTTCTTTCAGATGCTGACGCGCAAGCTTTCAGGCCAGATAGCGCCACAGGTGCTGTTTGCCTATATGGCGATTGCCTGCCTCATCGTCACCAGTTTGCCGGGGATGCTGCAGTCAGCCCCGCTGGAGTTGCATTTGCCTTGGATCGAATGGGTGCTGCTGCTGGCAGGCGGCATAGTCAGCGGCTCAGCCCAGTTGCTGCTGCTGGCGGCATTCCGGCGCGTTCCGGCATCGACCCTGGCGCCGCTGAACTATATCCAGCTCATTCTGGCGCTGCTCATCAGCACCTTTTGGTTCCACCGTCCGCCAGATGCGCTGGCGTTCATCGGCATGGGATGCATCACCTGCGCAGGTGTATTTCTGGCTTGGCCTCGGCGGTTGCCAGTCTTGAACGCTTCGGCCTGAAACCGCCCCTCATGGATGCCATGCCCGTCAGAGCCAGTCTGCTTTCCGAATTGCTGCTGCAAAAGCGTGCCTGGGTTCCAAGCGAACGCAGCAGGGACTGCATGCACAGAGAGCTTTACGAGTTCATCAAATGTGAAATCCTGGAAAGCTCGCTGTCCGGAGGTAGCAGACTACCGCCGTCACGCGTGCTGGGCCAGGAAATCGGGGTTTCCCGCAACACGGTACTCTGTGCCTATGATCAACTGCTGGCTGAAGGCTATGTAACAGCAGCCGTGGGGCGGGGAACGTTTGTAGCTGACGTTCCGCCAAGGCCTGCGTTGCTTCGGCTTCCCGAGTCCTCGGGTCCGGCTGCGCAGACCGCCGTACCCAGACCGGCCACCTTGTCTGCCCGGGGAACCCGGCTTTTGGCCCAGAGCAGAGCATCGGACTGCCAATGGGGAGCCTTTGTTGCAGGCGTCCCCGATGTCTCTGTCTTCCCCCGGCAAATCTGGCTGCGCCTGCTGAATAGGCACTGGCGCCGGTCGAGTGCCGAAGCGTTGAGTTACAGCACCGTTGGGGGACATCCGGCACTCCGGCGCGCGCTTGCAGAGCATCTTCACCTGGCTCGCTCCGTACGATGCGAACCTGAACAGATCGTCATCACTTCAGGAATTCATCAGGCAATCGACGTGATGTCACGTTTACTTGGCGACCCCGGCGATTCCGCCTGGGTAGAAAATCCCGGCTACTGGGGCACACGCAACGTACTGGCAAGCAATGGCATTAATGTCATCCCGGTGCCTGTCGATGATCACGGAATGGCTCCGAGTCGCGGGCAGTTCGATGGGCCAGCGCCGCGTTTCATTTTCACGACTCCGTCGCATCAATATCCGCTGGGAATGTCAATGAGTCTGTCGCGCCGGCTCATGCTGATCAACTTTGTCCGGCAAACGGACTGCTGGATTGCAGAGGATGATTACGACAGCGAGTTCCGCTTCGAAGGCCGTCCACTCGCGTCACTACAGGGGTTGGACAGCAGCGAACGCGTCATCTACATGGGAACCTTCTCGAAGACGTTGTTTCCGGCAATGCGTACCGGCTACATGGTTCTGCCGAAATCCATTGCAGAGCATGCGGTCAAGGCACTTTCCGAACTCTACCGCGAAGGACAGCTTGTCCAGCAAGCAGCCTTGGCTGACTTCATGTCTGAAGGGCACTACTCGGCGCATATACGCCGAGTGCGCCTACTCTACGGGAAGCGCCATGTACTGTTGCGGCGATCCATCGCACGCCACCTGGGGGACACTTGGCCCGTGGCGACACAGGACACTGGGCTTCATCTCGTGCTTATGCTGCCCTCCGAAATGGATGACGTCCAAATCAGCAATGAACTGCGATCCCGGCAGATTGCTGCTCGGCCACTATCGCACTATTACTGCAATGCAGAAAATCTCCGAAAAGGGTTGCTGCTTGGCTATGCGTGTGTTCCCGAGGAGCTCATCGATAAAGGCGTCCAAACTGTCGCCAAGGTGATTGCAGCTGCATCTTCACCGAAATGGCGCTGTTGATCAGAACCATCTCCATCAGAATCCCGGGTACTTCTGCCAGATCCTCTGGTTCAGTTCTTCGTTTTTGCTGTGTTCGCTGATTTCCCAGTCCTTGAATGCGAAAAGGTCTTCCGCCAGTTCGGTGATGACGTCGCGTAGCTCCAGCGGCTCCAGCCACTCGGCCGGAATCGCCTTCACACCGAGCATGGTACCCAGCAGGTTGCCGGCGATTGCCCGGTCGAGTCGGAATCGCCATCGTGATTCACCGCCAGGATCACCCCATGTCTGAAATCGCGAGCGATCAAGGCGCAATAGACGGAGATCGCCAGAGCTTCTTCTGCGGTCCAGCCTTCGCCAAGCCGGGCGATGGCTTCTTCGTGCGGCAAGCCTGAAACGGCGAGCTCCTCGGCCAGCTCTATCGCTCGTAGCGTCTCCTCGTGGGCGGTCTTGGTGCGCAGGATGGCCTTCGAAGCCGTCAGGGCCTCGGGCAACGGCGCGCCATCGGCCAGCGCCAGGATCAACACCGCCAGAACGCCGCCGGTCAGCGACCCGGTGGGGTGGCCATGGGTTAGCGCCGCCAGTTCGGCGCCCAGCCGGAAGGCATCCTGGGGAGATCCGTGCTGCTGCAAGCTCCAGGCGAACAGACCAACCGGCGCTATCCGCATGACGCCGCCGCAGCCCTTGCTGTCGTTGCGGGCCGGCTCCCCGGGCGATTTCATCGCCCGCAAAGCGGACAGGCAGGTATAGCCGGGTGCGCGAAGGCTGTGCAATTGGCGCTGCTGAAACAGCCAGCCCGATTCATCGGTGCCGGAATCGATGTTGCAGCTTGGGCGTTCGCCTTGGGTTTGCAGCCAGCGCAAATAGGCATGGGCCGTCACGCCGGGATAGTCCGTGGTGCCTTTGAAGCCGCCACGCACCCAGCCTCGGATCAGTCCCTCGGCGGTAAACAGGGCCATCTGCGTGTCGTCGGTGAGCGTCCCCAGGCCGCCGTAGGCCGGCGCATACCGGGTGATGCCATTCGGGCCGA
Organism: Propionivibrio sp.; assembly: GCA_031547245.1. GTDB lineage: Bacteria > Pseudomonadota > Gammaproteobacteria > Burkholderiales > Rhodocyclaceae > Propionivibrio. Next base: position 34,140 of record JAVBSG010000014.1, on the reverse strand, counting down.
AGCGGCGGAGAATCTCGGCGCGATTCATGAACTCCACCGGCGCACCCAGCGCATCTCCGACGGCGCCACCCAGCAGGCAACCCAGAAAGCGTTCCTGCACGGCGCTTTGTTGTTGGCGATCGCTGCGCCCAGCTGTCGGCGTCGAGGTCTCAGTCATCGCCAAACAAATCGCGCGTGAACACCTTGCTTTCAACATCGGCGAGCAACGGTGATTTGCGGTTGGCGAGGATCACATCGGATTCCTGTTTGAAGCTATCCAAGTCATTCACGACACGGGAATGGAAGAACTGCTCTTCCTTGAGTTCCGGTTCGTAGACAATGACTTCGATTCCCTTGGCTTTGATGCGTTTCATAATACCCTGGATACTGGAAGCTCGAAAATTATCGGACCCGGTTTTCATGATCAGGCGAAAAACGCCAACAACTTTCGGCTGTTTCTTGATGACAGCCTCGGCGATGAAATCTTTCCGGGTTGTGTTTGATTTGACAATGGCGCTGATCAGCGTCTGCGGGATTTCACGATAATTGGCGAGCAACTGCTTCGTATCCTTGGGCAGGCAGTATCCCCCGTAGCCGAAGGACGGATTGTTGTAGTGGCTGCCGATGCGTGGATCGAGCCCGACTCCTTCAATGATCTGGCGGGTATCCAGGCCATGGGTGGCGGCGTAGGTATCCAGTTCGTTGAAATAGGCCACACGCATGGCAAGATAGGTATTGGCAAACAATTTGATGGCCTCGGCTTCCGTGGAGCCGGTGAACAATACCGGGATGTTCTCCTTCAGAGCCCCTTCTTTGAGCAAATCGGCAAAAATTTCAGCGCGTTTGGAACGTTCCCCAATGATGATTCGGGACGGATGGAGGTTGTCGTAAAGCGCCCTGCCTTCCCTCAGAAATTCTGGCGAAAAGATGATGTTGTCGCACTTCATTTCTGTGCGGATCTTGGCGGTATATCCCACGGGCACCGTGGATTTGATGATCATTACTGCATGGGGGCTGATGGCCATGACATCCTTGATGACCGCCTCGATCGACCGCGTATCGAAGTAACTTGTCTCGGGGTCGTAGTCGGTAGGGGTGGCAATGACGACAAAGTCGGCGCCTTCGTAGGCTTCCTTCCTGTCCAGCGTGGCGCGCAGATTAAGCGATTTCCGCGCCAGAAAATTTTCAATTTCGGTATCGGCGATCGGTGATTTCCGGTCATTGAGCATGGCTACCTTCCGGGCAACGATGTCCAGGACGACTACCTCATGATGCTGGGCGAGCAAAACGGCTAAAGAAAGACCGACATAACCCGTTCCCGCGATGGCGATTTTCATTGCGCTGAATTTCCGTTTCAAAAATTGGTATAAGCAAGCTGAGTATTTTGTTCTTGGATCTCTAGTTTAGGATTCGCAGCGTGCTTGAATCAGAGCAGGCCATCAAAACCTGTCCTGCCTATGCGAACGCAATGCACGTCCCAAGCCATGTCACTGGACTGCCTGCCTCTGTCATTTTACGCAGTAGCGTTAACGATTCCTTAAGGGCGCTACCCTATATTAGGAGATAGCCCTGAAAGCTGGAAAGGATCTTTTGCTTGTTGGTTGGCTGAACAATTGGCGTATCATGGCTCCGCCGAACGCATAGTCTATGCAAGCCTGAGCCATTCGGACATGATGTTTCGACCAGGGCTGACTTATTGCGAAGAGGTTGATTTCGTAAAAAGAGTTATCCGATATTCATAGAGAAGGAGAGGGCGCGGAGCTTCTGCAGCCGAATGTTCAAAGAATGTAGTAGGACTCTCCCAACGCGCTTTTAACGCTACCAAAATCAATGTGCCGCAATCGAAATTTTATCTTTGTTATAGACGCTTTCCGCCATTTACCCAGCCAATGATGGTCGATGTCGATCCCGATATACCGATGATCGGCTCGGATACCATCCGTGCCGCTATCGCAGTGCGCGTAAAAGCGAGCTGCAAGCCGTCGGCGCCCATGCGCCAGATGGCGGTGGAGGCGCCGGATTTCTTCCTGTATGGCGTGGTATCTCCATGAAGCGCATCGGACTGCGGATCGATGTCGACACCCTGCGCGGTACCCGCGAAGGCGTGCCTCGTCTGTTGGAAATTCTGAAACGGCATGGCATGCACGCCACGTTTTTCTTCAGCGTGGGGCCCGACAACATGGGGCGCCACCTGTGGCGGCTGCTCAAACCGCGTTTTCTGTGGAAAATGCTGCGCTCCAATGCCGCATCACTTTACGGCTGGGACATTCTGCTGGCGGGAACGGCGTGGCCGGGAACGCTCATCGGCAAAGCCTGCGCCGACACGATCCGCCAGACCGCGGCGACATCTCACGAAATCGGCCTGCATGCCTGGGACCACCACGGCTGGCAGGCACGCGCCGGGCAGTGGTCCGACGAGCGCATCGCGCAGGAAGTGCAGCGGGGTGTCGACACGCTGGCGCGTATTGCCGGACGGCCGGTCGAATGCAGTGCGGCGCCGGGCTGGCGGGCCGATGGCCGTATCGCGGGCAGCAAGGAGCGTTTCCGTTTTCGCTACAACAGCGATTGCCGAGGCACGGCGCTGTTCCGCTTGCGGCTGGCGGACGGGCATCCGGGAACGGCGCAGATTCCGGTCACGCTGCCGACCTACGACGAGGCGGTCGGCAGCGCGGTCGACGCGGCAGGTTTCAACGACTACCTGCTGGCGTTCCTGGAGCAGCAGGTCGGCGCGCCGGAAATAACGCCGGTGTACACCATTCACGCCGAGGTGGAAGGCATTTCGCAGGTGGCGGCTTTCGAACAATTGCTGGAACGGGTCAAAGCGGCAGGGCTGTGTTTCTGCCCGCTGAGAGAATTGCTTCCGCAGGACATAGAAACTCTGCCGCCGGGAAGCATCGAACGCGCACCGTTCCCCGGCCGGGAGGGCTGGCTCGGTTGCCAGCGGATGGAAGCGCATGGTGAAAACAGCGAAGAAAGAGAGGCGGTGTGCCAGCGTTGAAATCACTGAAAGCGGTGGCGCTGCTGCTGTTCTTCGGCATTTTTTATCTGCTGCCGCTGGACGGCCGCCCGTTGTGGCAGCCCGACGAAACCCGTTACGCCGAAATCAGCCGCGAGATGCTGGCGCGCGGCGATTGGGTGGTGCCGCGGCTGCTCGATCTGCGTTATTTCGAAAAACCGGTGGCCGGCTACTGGTTGAACAGTCTGAGTCAATGGCTGTTCGGCGACGGCAACATGGCGGCGCGGCTGGCGCCGGCGCTGAGTACGGCGCTTTCGGCAGCGCTGGTGTTCTGGCTGGCGCTCAGTTTGTGGAGCGACCGGCGAAAAGCGTGGGCGGCATGCCTCATTTATCTGTCGTGTTTTCTGGTCTATGCCATCGGCACCTACAATACGCTCGACTCGATACTGACCTTGTGGCTGAACGCGGCCATGGTGGGGTGTCATGCAGCCATCAGCGCTTCATCGCCGCGCAGAAAAATCACGGCTTCCATCTTGGCCGGGCTGGCTTGCGGCATGGCGTTCCTGACCAAGGGTTTCCTGGCGCTGGTGATCCCGGTGATCGTGGTGACGCCCTTCATGCTCTGGCGGCGGCGCATCGGGGAGTTCTTCGCCAACGGCCTGATCATGATCGCCGCGGCAGCGATGATCAGTGCGCCGTGGGCGATTGCCATTGCCATGCAGGAGCCGGATTACTGGCATTACTTTTTCTGGGTGGAACACATTCAGCGTTTTGCGGCCGATAACGCGCAACACAAGGAGCCGTTCTGGTTTTTCGTGCCGATTCTGATGGCCGGTGTGATGCCATGGCTGGGGCTATTGCCATCGGCGCTGGCCGGTGGCTGGCGTCAGCGCCGGGAACAGCCGGCGTTGTTGTATCTGTTGCTGTGGGCGGCGATGCCGTTTCTTTTCTTCAGCATCGCCAGGGGAAAATTGCCGACCTACATCCTGCCGTGTTTTGCGCCGCTGGCGTTGCTGATGGCGCATGCGGCCATCGGGAAACTCGATGCCGGACATCTGCGCGTGTTCACGGTCAATGGCTGGATCAATGGCGTGGCCGGTCTGCTGGTGGCGCTGGCCGTTGCCGGATTGCTGCTGGCGGGCAAGCGATCGCCCTATTCGCCGGACGAATATGGCAGGGTTTTGCTGTTGTCGGCGAGTTTTGCCGCCTGGGCGGTAGCCGGCTGGTGGGCTTTGCGGCAAAACGCGCGGCGTTGGTGGCTGGCGGCCTTGTGTCCGCTGATGTTTGGCCTGGCAGGGGGGGGTGTTCTGCCGGAAAAGGTCAGGGCGACCAAGCAGCCGCAATACCTGATCGACGGCATTCGAAGCGAGCTGGCTGGCAGCCGCTACATTCTCAGCAACAACGTCGGCATTGCGGCGGGCGTAGCCTGGGAGACAAAGCGTAGCGACGTCCTGATGCTCGGCAAGAAAGGCGAGTTGGATTACGGGCTGGACTATGCGGACAGTACCGACCGTTTCGTGCCGGCGGAGCAGTTTGCCGAATGGCTGGCGGCAGCCCGCCGCGAAGGTGATGTGTCGCTGCTGTTGCTCGACGGAAAACCGGATGAATTGCCTGCGCCGGACCGCGTGGTGACACCGAAAAACGGTTCGTCCGAGGACCGGCTGTTTTTTCTCTACTATCGGCGAAAACCATGAATCTGCAGCCACTGTTGCCGGCATGCGCATGCACTGATCGGCAGCGGCCGATTGTGCCGGAAACGAGCCGTCGATGGTGTTAACGATTCCTTAAGGATATTGCGCTAGACTCGCCACGCCTTACTTTAGGTGCAAGCGACTTTTTCGCCTGGCCGAATGCTATCAAGCCAACATTTGGTACTCCTGCGTTCAGGACAGGGCCGAAGACAAGCGTCAATGCTAAAATGATAAATTATCCAAATTAACAATGTGTTATGAGTCCTATCAGCTTTGCTCTTGTCCTGACTGGGGTGTTATTGAATGCCGTGGCCCAATTGCTGTTGAAAGCCGGGACTAATGCCATCGGCCATTTTCAGTTCCATCTGAGCAATGTTGTTCCCATCGGCCTGAAGATAGCGTTCCAGCCCCATATCCTTGGAGGCTTGGCTTGTTATGTGGTGAGCGTCGCCGTCTGGATCATGGCGCTTTCGCGCGTTCCGGTTTCCGTCGCTTATCCGATGCTATCAATCGGATATATCGTTAATGCTTTTATTGCCTGGCAGTGGTTTGGTGAAGCGCTGACGGCACAAAAACTATTCGGCATCGGTTTTATCATTATCGGGGTCTTTCTGGTGGTGAGGTCATAAGTACCGAATTTCTTCCCTTTACCCGGCCATCCGTCGACGAGGAGACCATCGCCGAGGTCGCGAATGTTCTGCGTTCCGGGTGGATCACTTCGGGGCCGAAAGTGTTGGCTTTCGAATCCGCATTGTCGGAATATTGCGGCAAACGCCCGGTACGCGCCATGAATTCGGGGACGGCGGCTCTTGAAGTCGCCTTGCGCCTGACTGGGGTTGGGGCTGGCGATGCCGTCATTACGACCCCCTTGACCTGGGTGGCGACCGCCAATGTCATTTTGACCGTTGGGGCCGCGCCGATTCTGGTGGATGTCGATCCGGCAACGCGCAATATCGATCTGAATCGACTCGAGGCAGCGATTACACCGCAGACGCGCGCGATCATTCCGATCGACCTTGCCGGGCTGCCGGTCGATCGCGATCGTCTTTACGCGATTGCCGGAGCGCATCGATTGCGCGTCATCGAAGATGCGGCACAATCCTTTGGCGCGTCCTGGCAAGGCAAGACGCTGGGCTCCTTTGGCGATTTCGTCTGTTTCAGTTTCCATGCGAACAAAAATATCACCTCGGCCGAAGGAGGCGCGCTCGTATTGCCCGCTGACATCGACCCCGCGCTTTGCGAACGCTATCGCTTGCAAGGGGTGAAGCGGTTTGCCAATGGCGATCTGGATGTCGATGTTCTTGGCGGGAAATTCAATTTGACCGATATCGCCGCAGCCATCGGTCTGGGACAACTCCGACGCCTGGAGGAGTTCACCGCGCGTCGGCGCGTTCTGGCTCACCGTTATTTCGAGCGTATCGATCGGGGCTTAGGCCTGGAACTGCCTCCTGCCGATTTCACCAACTGTAATTGGCATATGTTTCAGCCCTTGCTGCCGGAAGGCTGTGATCGCGGCAGATTCATCGCAGCGATGAAAGAAAAAGGCATTGGTGTCGGCGTCCATTATCCCGCGCTGCATTTGTTCAGCCTGTATCGCGAGCGTGGGTTCAAGGCGGGAGATTTTCCCCATGCCGAGTCCGTCGGCCGCCGTACGGTGACCCTGCCTCTTTTCCCGGCCATGCAGGACAGCGATGTCGATCGCGTCTGTGCAGCGCTTGTCGCGGTGCTGTCGTGATTTCCGTCGTCATTCCGATCTACAACGAAGAAGCTGGGCTTGAGCTTCTGTTCAATCGCTTGTACCCGGCATTGGACGGCTTGGGCGAACCCTACGAAATCATTTTCGTCAATGATGGCAGCCGCGACCGTTCAGCAGCGATGCTGCGCGAGCAATATCAGCAGCGGCCCGATGTAACCCGTGTCATATTGCTGGCCGTCAATGCGGGGCAGCATATGGCGATATTGGCGGGTTTCGAACATTGCATGGGCGACGTCGTCGTGACGCTCGATGCCGATCTGCAGAATCCTCCCGAAGAGATCGGCAAGCTGATGGCCAAGATCCGGGAGGGGCATGACTACGTCGGAGGGGTCCGCCGCCAGCGGCACGATAGCCTGTTTCGAACCGTGGCATCGAAAGCCATGAACTTCGTGCGTGAGAAAATTACGCGCATCAGGATCACTGATCAAGGGAACATGTTGAGAGCATATTCGCGTTCGATCATCGATGCGATCAACAGCTGCCAGGAAGTCAGCACCTTCATTCCGGCCCTGGCCTATACTTTTTCGTGCTCCCCGGCCGAAGTGATTGTCGAGCACGAAGAGCGCGCCGCCGGCGAGTCCAAGTATTCTTTTTATGGCCTAGTCCGCCTCAATTTCGATCTGACGACAGCATTTTCGCTGATTCCGCTGCAATGGTTCTCCTTGCTCGGCATGCTGGTCTCTTTTGGGTCGGGAGTACTGTTCATTCTGCTTCTCATCCGACGCCTTATCTACGGTCCCGAGGCCGAAGGGGTGTTCACTCTGTTCGCTCTGGTTTTTTGCCTGATTGGTTTGGCGCTCTTCGGTATCGGCCTGCTGGGGGAATATATCGGCCGCATCTATGTGCAGGTGCGGCATCGTCCGCGCTACATCATTGAGGCGATTCTGGAAGAGAAAAAATAATGCCTTCCGTCAATTCGCGAGCCGTTGTTTTTGCCTACCATAACGTTGGTGTGCGCTGCTTGTCCGTGCTGCTTGCACATGGCGTGGAGGTGGCCATGGTCATAACGCATACGGATAATCCGGACGAAAACATTTGGTTCGACAGTGTCGCCGCCCTGGCGGCTGACAATGGGATCCCCGTCATTACCCCCGACGATGCGAATGCCTCCGAGGTCGTGGCGCAGATTGCCGCGTTGGAGCCGGATATCCTGTTTTCCTTTTATTATCGCCAGATGCTGAAGGTTTCGCTGCTGGATATACCGAAGCGTGGCGCCTATAACATGCATGGTTCTCTGTTGCCCAAGTATCGAGGGCGCGTTCCGGTCAACTGGGCGGTGATCCATGGGGAACGGCAAACCGGGGCGACATTGCATCGCATGGTCGAGAAACCGGATGCCGGCGAGATCGTGGCAAAACAGGCGGTCCCCATCCTGCCGGACGATACGGCGAAGATGGTTTTCGACAAGGTGACCCTCGCGGCGGAAATCCTGCTTGACGCAGTTTTGCCGGACCTCCTCGAGGGTACTGCGCCGCACGTTGCGCCGGACCTCAAGACGGGAAGTTATTTCGGCGGCCGCAAACCCGAGGATGGGCGCATCGACTGGAAGTGTTCGGCGCAAGAGATTCACAATCTCGTTCGAGCGGTTGCCCCTCCTTACCCCGGGGCATTCTGCGATACCTCCAGAGGAAGGATCGGATTTCTGCGTTCGCTACACCCCACGGACGAATGCGGTCCGTTTGGCCGTCCCACGCTTTTCATGCGTCATGGGCAGATCTTCGCCGAGTGCGGCGATGGGCGGATATTGCGCATCCTCGCCGTGGATTTGGATGGCCAGCCTCTGGCGATGGGGACGAGCAGCGAGTTCAACACGATTTTTGCTACTGAGGCGTTGTCACTGACATGAAAAAAATTCTTATCCTTGGCGTTAACGGTTTTATCGGCCATCATCTTTCCAAACGTATTCTCGATACCACGGACTGGCAAGTCTTCGGTATGGATATGAACAGCGAGCGGATCAGCGAGTTGCTGGATAATCCGCGATTCCACTACTTCGAGGGCGACATCACGATCAACAAGGAGTGGATCGAATATCACGTCAAAAAATGCGACGTGGTTTTGCCGCTGGTGGCGATTGCCACCCCCGCCACCTACGTGCGCGATCCGCTGCAGGTGTTTGAACTCGATTTCGAAGCCAACCTGCCGATTATCCGGCAGGTGGTGAAATACGGCAAAAGGGTCGTCTTCCCGTCGACCTCCGAGGTTTACGGGATGTGCCGCGACCCCGAGTTCGATCCCGAGAATTCCGAATTGATTCTCGGGCCGATCAATAAGCCGCGTTGGATTTATTCCTGCGCGAAACAAATGATGGACCGCGTCATTCATGCCTACGGGCAGCAGCACGGCCTCGATTACACCTTGTTCCGCCCATTCAACTGGATTGGGCCCGGGCTTGACTCCATCCATACGCCGAAAGAAGGCAGCTCCCGCGTCATCACGCAATTTCTTGGTCATATCGTCCGCGGGGAGCCGATCAAATTGGTCGACGGGGGCTTACAGAAGCGCTCGTTCACCTATGTCTCGGATGGCATCAATGCCCTGATGAAAATCATCGAGAACAAGAACGGTATTGCCAGCGGCAAAATTTATAACATCGGCAACCCGCGCAACAACTACTCGATTCGCGATCTTGCAGCGTTGATGCTCAATCTGGCTGAAGAATACCCCGAGTATGCTGAAAGCCTGGCCAAGGTCAAAGTGCTTGAAACGACTTCGACCGAGTACTACGGCAAGGGTTACCAGGATACCCAGCACCGCGTCCCGAAAATCGACAACACGATGGAAGATCTCGATTGGGAGTCGAAGGTCGCGTTCGAAGATGCGCTTAGAAGCATCTTCGAAGCCTATCGTGGTGATGTGGCAGAGGCTCGCCGACTGATGGAGTAACGACCAGACATTAGACGTCGGTACCTGTCGGGGAACGTCTTCGTGTCACTCACGATCTATAAATGGAATTACTCCAAAACATAACTGTAGGGAATGTGATAGTTATCTTGTATTCTAGGTTGGAGTGAGGTTCATATTCAGAACCCGTTCCATCGATCGCCGAATCTTGTCGTACGGCGTTCGTTCATTGGGATAACGAGCATGTTCGATCTGCGGGATATCGGTAATTTCATTGCCATTGCGGAGTCGGGTAGCCTGGAGAAGGCGGCCAGCAAAGTGGGGCGAACCCAGCCGGCGCTGACCAAATGCATTCAGCGGCTAGAGGGCGAACTTGAGGTTGACCTGTTCAAACGCGAAGGCCGTCGATTGGTGCTGACGGAAGCGGGGCGTGCCTTGGCGATTCGTTCCAGCGCGTTGATCTCTGATGCGAAAGACATTCGGCGGCAGATTCAGGACATTGCGTCGGGCATTGTCGGGCATATCCGGATTGGCTGCGCGGCAACGCCGGCCGAACACATGCTTCCTTATCTGGCGGAAGAACTGTTGAAAGTGGCTCCCAACGTGTCGATCGAACTGACGCTCGGCATGAACGACGTACTGACGAATGCATTGGAGTCCCGGCAGGTTGACCTGCTTTTCGCGCCTTTGACGCATTCGGTGGAGCGGGACGGTCGTTTTGCCGCCCAGCCGTATGCCAGCGATACCGTTGTCGTGGCGGCAAGTTCCGATCACCCCATATTTGATAAAAAAATCAGCATTGAGGAACTCGCTCGCTACAAATGGGTTCTTCCCGGACAAAAGGTGGCAACACGCCAGTGGATGGAGCGGACTTTCATGGAGTCCGGTTTGGGAATGCCCAAGATTCAGATGGAAACAAGCTCGATGTCGCTGCTGCCGAAGTTGATCGAGAAAACTCGTCTATTGAGTTTCATCTCCCGCCGAAATCTGGAACGGGGGGCATCGGGCGAAAGATTGCGAGAAGTCAAATTAAGAAAGCTCGAAATGCACCGTGTTTTCGGTTTCATTCGCTTGAAGGATGCCTACACGACGCCGGCAACGTCGTTGTTCCTGAGCATTGCGAGCAAGAATACGGCAATGTAGACGGATATCCTGGGAGATTCGTCCTAATTCCCCCTCAGCGCATGAACGGTTCCCGGCTACCGCATCGGGTAGCAATCACGATGGCTATGCCGATGTTCATACCGTTGGGCCAGTCTGCAATGCATTTCGTTCTCATCTCCTGCGAATAACGCTGCTCATCGATTTGTACTCGATAACAAATTACTGTGTAGAAATATTCCTGATAAGAATGTTTATATGAAAATTATTGAATAGATTTTATGAATGTCATGTCTAGAATGCCGAGATAGATATCGTCCTCCTGCCAGATTTCAAATCACGGGTACAAGAACAAAGGGCGATGGGGAAGCAACTTCGCAACTGACAATTTTGGAGATAGACAATTGGCGAAAAAAATTTTTGTAACAGCGCCGAAGCTTCATGCTGATGGGGTGAAGCTTATTGAAGCCTCAGGTCGGGAAATCATTTATCTGAAGAGCGAGGCGACAACGGAGGATGTCAACCGGATCATGGCTTCGGAAGACATCGAAGCCGTTATTTCCCGAACGGTGGAATTGTCGGAGAAGGCGATCATGGCCTGCCCGAGCCTCAAGGTAATTTCCAAGCATGGGGTTGGCGTGAGCAATATCGACGTCGCCGCGGCAGTCAAACGCGGCGTTCCCGTATATGTCACTCCGGGAGCGAACGCACAGTCCGTGGCGGAAATGACCATGGGTTTACTTTTTTCCGCCGCAAGAAAAATTTCCTGGATGGATCATGAATTGCGCAAGGGACAGTGGGCACGGTTTCAGGATGGAGTGGAATTGCGGGGTAAAACCATTGGACTCGTGGGTATTGGCCAAATCGGCCAAAAGGTTGCGGGGATTTGCCTGGCGGTCGGCATGCAGGTTGTCGCTTGTGATCCGGCCCTTGGCGCAACGAGTCCGCTGACTGGCGTGCAGATGGTAGGCTCGCTCGAGGAACTGCTGCCAGTCTCGGATGTGTTGAGTTTGCATATTCCGCTCAATTCGCGCACCAAGGGGCTGATTGGCGCATCGCAGTTATCGATGCTGCGTGATCGTGCCATCCTCATCAATACGGCGCGTGGCGAAATCATCGACGAAGACGCGCTCATCGAATGCCTTCGGACGGGAAAGCTTTACGCCGCCGGCCTCGATACGATGGCCGTCGAACCGCTTCCGGCCGACAGCCAACTGCTGTCAATGGGCAATGTCGTACTGACGCCGCACGTCGGCGGGTCAACTCCCGCAGCGCTGGCAGCCATGGCAAGCGATGCCGCACGAAATGTACTGGGTTTTCTTGGCGGCAATCCTCCGCCGAGATCTTATTGCGTGAATCCCGAAGTTCTTAAATGAGTCCGGAGAGAAGAAATGAGCATTGAACAACAGGAAGTGGTTTGGCCGGCCGGTTACAAAATCAACCCGCGATTCGAGGCATTGCCGGCGGACTTGATCGAAGCCTTCAAAAAGATCCCGGTCGCGGTGGCCGGAGATTGCATGGGGCGTTCGATCGGAGCGATCGGGCTGAAACCCTATCACGGCATGACTGGCATGTGTGGGCAGGCAATTACGGTCCGCGTGCGGCCAGGCGATAATTTGATGATTCACAAAGCTCTGATGATGGCCCGGGAAGGCGATGTTATCGTCATCGATGGCGGTGGTGATTTGACGCAAGCCTTGATTGGCGGACTGATGAGAACGACGGCATTGACAATGAAACTTGCCGGGCTCGCAATCGACGGGGCGATTCGGGACATTGCCGAGTGGGCCGAAGGAGGCGTTGCAGTATTCGCGCGCGGGCATACGCATCGCGGGCCCAGCAAAGAAGGTCCGGGTGAAATCAACGTTCCTGTGGCGTGCGCCGGCTTGGCGGTGCAACCCGGGGATCTCGTTCTTGGCGATCCGGATGGCGTAATCGCCATCCCGGCCGCCGAGGCGGCGGCATTGCTGCCGAGAACGCTTGCGCATCTTGAACGCGAAGCAAAGATCAGGGATTCGAACATCAAGGGTACGGCCGATCCGGAACGCTTCAATGCGGTTCTGCGCGCCAAGGGATTGCCCGTCTGACTTTATGTCGATTTGTGACGCGATGGATTCGTCGTCCGGAGGCTTGCCGTCTCGGATAAACAGATCAATCTGATGGGGCTGCCTGTAATACCCCTGGGCGACGAATCTGCCAATACATCAGTAACGGCCCTTGAAATGGAGGGGAGATATTTCATGCTTGTTCCTTTGAGTTGCGCAATGTTTGTCTGCTTCATTTACGCGTTGATCAGCGGGCGCCTATCTGCGATCGTCGCCCTGATACTGATACCAACGGTGTTCGCGCTGATCGGCGGTTTCGGGGGCGACATGGGGGGAATGGTCATCAAGGGCATCCGGACCGTGGCGCCGACCGGAGTACTTCTGATCTTTGCGATGACTTACTTCATGCTGCAAACCGACACCGGCATGTTTGATCCGATTGTGTCGCGTATTGTGGGTATGGTCGGCGGCGATCCGGTCAAGATCTTCATCGGGACCGCCGCATTGGGGTATCTGGTGGCCCTGGATGGCGATGGCGCAACGGTATATATGATCGTTCTTTCGGCGTTCATGCCCATTTATCAGCGGATAGGTTTGTCCTTGCCCAAAGTCGGCACGCTTCTTTTGCAGTGCACTGGAATTGGCAATCTCCTGCCCTGGGGCGGACCGACGGCGCGGGCGGCTACATCGATGAAAGTGGAAATGGGTGAAGTGTTCACACCGCTGATCATCCCGCTCCTCGCATGTGTGGCCTGGGCATTCTTGATGGCCTACATCTTCGGCAAAATGGAGCGCAAACGCATCGGAATCGCGAAAATCGTGGAAGAGCAGGGCAACAGACAAGAAGGAGCCGCTCTCGGATGGCGTTTCTATTTCAACTGGGTCTTGACCGTCGTTCTGATGGCGGCGCTGGTGAGCGAGTTGCTGCCGATCTCGTACCTGTTCATGATTGCATCGGCGATTGCCCTGGTGGTGAATTTTCCCCAGTACAAAGATCAGCAGGCACGCCTGGCGGAGCATGCTCCGGCTATCCTGTCCGTTGCCATGATGCTGTTTTCCGCAAGCGTCTTTATCGGCATACTCAATGAGACAGGGATGGCCAAGGCAATTTCGAAGGAAATCGTAGACATCATTCCGAAAAGCGTCGGGCCGTATATGGCCGTGGTTACCGCGCTTATCAGCATTCCTGTGACCTGGCTGGTGTCGAACGACGTTTTCTACTTCGGGATGCTTCCGATCCTTGCTCAAGCGGCCGCAGAGTACGGAATCACTCCGGCCGAGATGGCCAGGGCATCGCTCGTCGGCCAGCCGGTCCACATGTTGAGTCCACTGGTGGCGTCGACTTATTTACTGGTTAGCATGCTGGGGCTGAACTACGGGGAAAATCAGAAAGCGACGCTTAAATGGTCCGCCGCTTCCTGCGTAGTCATGCTCATCGTAGCCTTGTTGATTGGGGTTATCCCGCTGAGCCGGTAGTCATGGGCTGCCGGCTGCCGGTAAAAGGCGCAAACCGGGAGATCCGGTTTGCGTCCTGCCTGAAAGCGGATTCGCTCCCCGATTAGCTGCTAATCAGGCGATCGTATTTGTGCAGGTATTGCAAGCCGGCCAAAGTGGTGGTTGCCGGTTTGTATTCGCAACCAATCCAGCCCCGATAGTCCGACTGGTCAACTTCGGAGAGGAACCGGTCAAAATCGATGCGCCCGGTACCCGGTTCATGCCGGCCAGGCACGTCGGCGACCTGGATATGGCCAATGCGGTCTTTCGATTTCCTGAATTGGCCGATGACATCTCCGGTGATGTTCTGCGCGTGGTAAGTGTCGAAAATCAGCCGCAGTGACTCGCAACCAGTTTCGGAGATTACCTGTTCGGCGCGGTCATAGCTGCACATTCCATAACCGGGGACTTCGCCTTCGCCGATGACTTCAATGAGCGTTCCCAGGCCGTTGTCGGCAGCCTGCTTGATGGCCCGAGAAATGTTATCGACATATGTCTTGCGGATTTCTGGATTCCACTCGCCGACGACGCCCGCCATGGGATGAATCCAGGCGGCGCCGAGCGCTTTGGCGTATTCGATGGCGGACGACAGTCCTTCCAGAAACTCCGCCTCACGGCCGGGAATTGCCGCCATCCCTTTTTCGCCTCGGCTGGTGTCACCGAATGGAAGGGTTACCTGAATCCAGGTCAAGCCGAGTTCCTCAATGATTTCACGCAATCGTTGCGGCGAATGGGAATAGACTGCGGGCCATTCGACCGCCTTGAACCCGGCTTGCGCGGCTTTCTCGAAACGATCCAGCGGCGCAAATTCCGTGAACTGATATCCCAGGTGGGCATTGAATCTAGGCATGAGTTTCCCCTTATGGCAGGTGGCTCCGGCTCACGAAATAACCGTGGCCTTAAGCGCTTCGGTAGTACAGGTCTCTTCCGCGAGCTTCTGGAGTTCGGCCCACGTGTCGGGGGGAAGGTTTATCCCCTCGGTGCGCTGGCGTGCGTCTGCGCGCGACTCCATTTCGCCGGGAAGGAAAATTTCCGAGTAACCCTGGGCCAGCGGCTGGGACTTGATTTCTTCGACAAAGGCCTCGATCCTCCGGCTGTACTCGTCGAAATCCATGAAATCGTCGACGTTATAGGCCGTGATGAAATGTCCGCATCCGCTCTTCTTGTCGTAGTGGTAGGGGCCATTGACGGCGCTAAGGAAACTGCTTCCGGATACCACGCCGGCGAGAACATCCATCAGGGTGGCGATTGCATAGCCCTTGTGGTGCGCCATGGGCAGGATCAGCCCGTTGAGGGCGGCAACCGGATCATCCGTGGGCGCGCCGTCGGCGTCCAGAGCCCAGCCGAACGGAATCTTTTCATGCCGGTTTCTGGCCAGATAAATCTTTCCCCTGGCTACTCCCGTATTGGCCATATCCAGGAGCAACGGCGGGTATTTGCCGCCGGGTGCGGAGATCGACCATGGGTTGGTGCCGATGATCTTGTTCTTCGATCCGCCCCATGGCGCCATGGCTTTCCCGCCGTTGGACGTCATGAAAGCGATGCATCCTTGTTGCGCCGCGATGCGCGTGTAGTACATCACGGTCCCGAAGTGATTCGAGTTTCTGATCGCCACCGTCCCTGTGCCGTGTTCCTTGGCTTTGGCGATAGCCATTTCCATCGATTGCTTTGCAACAACCTGCCCGACACCGTCGTTTCCATCAACAACGGCAAGGCAGCTCTTGTTTCGGACGATGTCGATCTTGGTTGCAGGCGTCATGACGCCCTGGCGCAGCCTTTCGATGTACCAGGAGGTTCGTAGAACGCCGTGGGACTGGTGCCCCCACAAATCGGCCTGAACCAGGGTGTTGGCAACTAATCCGGCATCTTCGCCGCTCAATCCATGAATGCGAAATAGGCTGGCGACATACTGTTCGAGAATGTCCGGTTTCACTAACGTGTTTTGCTCGCTCATGATTTTTTTCCTAAAAAATTCGGTACCCCTGTCTTTATTTCACTGCTAGGCTGATTCAGCTTCTATCGCCAAGCGTTTGGAATGTTATCTTTTTATTGTATATTTGTTTAATATTATGCAATATATTTCCGAAAGCTCTATAAGTCAAGCGCTTTTTCCGGCAATATGGGCATTGAATGGGCCGGCGTTGCGCCAGGCTCCCGCGCTTGTGCCGAGCATCGTCGATATAATGCTGGGCGACAAGTTAACTTCCGATTAATCAGAGTGTTGGGATACGCTTCATGGCTCGTCAACGAGTATTGCCGCCGCAATTGGCACGAAAAATCATCGATTACATCCGGGAGCGGGGCCTGGAATCCGGCAGTCACCTTGCGGCACAGGGCTTGGCCGATATGTTTGACGTTTCTCGAATTCCCGTGAATACCGCACTGAAGCTGCTTGAGGAACAGGGGATCGTCACCTCCGAGCGGAATCGGGGCTATTTTCTTGCCCAGGATTCCGAATCAATCGCTTACACGGCCTTGGAAGAGTTACCGCAAGCATTCTGGGACGATCCTCTTTACTACCAGCTTGCCGAAGATTGGCTGCACGGCAGACTCAGTGAAAAAGTCAGCGAAAGCGAGCTGATGCGGCTCTATACGGTGCCAAGAAGCCGCCTTCTCAAAGTCCTTCAGCACGCGATGGAGGATATGTGGGTTGAGCGGCTTCCCGGCCATGGCTGGCGCTTTTTGGCCGTCATGATCTCGCCGCAGGCTTATGTCGATGGCTACCGCTTTCGCATGGCCATTGAACCGGCAGCGCTGTTGGAGCCGACCTTCAAGGCCGACAAAGCCGCCCTGGAAAAACTTGTGGAACAGCAGATTTTTCTGATGAAAGGCGGCGCGCGCCAGATATCCCGGAACGAACTATTCACACTCACTGCCGGATTGCATGAGGTTATCGTCGGGTTTTCCAACAACCCCTTTTTTACGGAAGCGGTCAAGAAGGTCAATCGCGTTCGCAGGCTGCTCGACTTTCGCAGCACGTTGAACAGGGATCGCTTCCCCAGGCAGTGCCGTGAACACCTCAAGCTCATTGAGTTGATCGACAGGGGCAACATGAAAACCGCTTCAGCCTATTTGAAGACGCACCTGGGCGGCGCGTTGAATTCCAAATTGGGCTTTATCGCGGGCGGAAGCTGAGCGGCCGGGCCACGCAGGGGGTTTGCGGCAGCGTATCCAGGGCGCACCGGAATCGCAGCGCCCCCTGAGTTGCCCATATCATCTTTGGTCAGCGGGCCGAAATACTACGCACACCGGACTGCCGGTCCGCGCAGCCACTCCCCGATTTTGCAGGCATCCGCCGTTCGTTTCGATGCGATAGTCGACGATTTCGTCGCTGTCTTCGTTGGCGACGAAAAGGCTCGTTTCGTCGGGGCTGAGGGCGATGAAGCGAGGCGTTTTGCCATCGATCATCCGGCAGCCGGTGAAAGACAGGCGCCCGGTATCCTGATCGACGCCATAGATCGTGACGCTTTCAAAGCCGCGGTTGGAAGCATAAACAAACCGCCCATCCGAGGTGATGGTGATTTCCGAGGCGCGGCTATCGGCGACGCAAGTGTCCGGTAGCGACGGAATGGTTTGGAAGGGCGTCAGTCTGCCGGTTGTTGCGTCGAAACGGCAGGACGTAAGCGTCGAGTTGAGTTCGTTGATGACATAGGCGAACCGGTTTGCCGGATGGAAGACGATGTGGCGCGGGCCGGCGTTTTCCTGCGCGGCGGCGGTGGCTTCTTCAATGGCGACGAGTTTTTGCCGTTCGGTGTCGATACGGAACACAAAGGTTCTGTCGAGCCCCTTGTCCGGCACGGCGATGAAACGTTCCGCCCGGTCATAAAGGACTTGATGGGGTTTGGGGAAAGGCTGCTCGACACGGTGCGGTCCAAGCTTGCCGGTCAGCGTCACCAAGTCGCACAGCGGGGCAATCGAGCCATCGTCGCGGATCGGCAGCAACGCCAGTGACGACGTGACGTGGTTGGCTACGGTGATAAAGCGATTCGATGGGTCGACACACAGGTGCACCGGGTTCTTGCCGCCGGTCGATTCCTGGTTGATCAGAGCCAGGCGCCCGTCTTTCGGATCGATCCGGAAAGCGCTGATCTCACTGCGGTCGCCATGCACCGAATACAGCACGGTCCGCTGCCGGTTGAAGGCCAGAAATGACGGGTTGATCAGGTTATCGACCACTTGAACCGGCGTCCATTCCGTTCGCCCAGGCGTGACCGCATACACGCTCAGTCCGGCGCCGCGTGCGTTTCGTTCCTTGGTCGTGCGGCTTCCCACGTAGGCGAAATATTTCTCTCCACTTTGTTTCGTCATGACGTCCTCCTCAGGGTTGGGCAATTTCACGAGATGTTATGTCTATTCGAGGCAGCCCTGCCGAACACCCGATGGTGATGACCAGGCTGACAAAGTCCGATTATATTGCATAGTTTATTATAAATATTCAATACGTCATTGCGCAGTTTCTTGGGCTAAACATGGAGGTTAGGGGTCGTGCAATATTGACCCTACAATGAGTGTTTGTTGTCAATTTATTGAAAATAAACAGAATATATACATGGTTTCCCTGTGGAATGGCTGGCTTACGAGATGTGATGTTCATTTACGATGACTATGTTCTGACTCTATGGGGTGACCAAGCAAATAAAGTCGAAAAATATATTGCATAGTTATATTTAATTATGCAATACTTTGTCGCGCGTATTTCGTCTTTGGGAGGGCGGGAGAGGCTCCGCGTTCCTTGGGCAAGCAAATCCAATCGGTATCTCTACCGTCGTCAAGCAAAGAGGTTGTCTATGGCCCAAACGTCAGAACTCCGGAGTTCAGGAAAAATCTACCGCATCATCGACTTGCCGGCGGAGGCGGAGCGGTATCTCGACGGCATGCCGTGGATTCTGCGCATCCTGTTCGAAAACGTGCTGCGCAAGTGCGACGACGAAGCGGCAATTCGGCGGACCAAGGCCGCTCTGGCCGATTGGTTGAAGACCGGGACCAGCGAAGAGGAAATCGAGTTTTATCCGACCCGGGTGCTGATGCACGACACGACCTGTGGCCCCGCCCTGGCAGACATCGCCGCCATGCGCAGCGTGCTGGCCGAGGAGGGCTATGATCCGGCCCGGCTCAACCCGGTGCTGCCGGTCGATGTGTCGACCGATCATTCGCTGCCCGTGGATTTCTTTGCCTCGCCGGATGCCATGCAGAAGAACATGGCGGCTGAGATGCGCCGCAACGCCGAGCGTTACCGCTTCGCCAAGTGGGCCTCGACGACACTCAAGGGCCTGCGTGCCCACCCGCCCGGCACCGGGATCATGCACACCATCAATCTCGAACGGCTGGCGACCGTCGTTTCCGCCAAGGAAATCGATGGCCAGACCTGGGCCTATCCGGATACGCTGATCGGCACCGACAGTCACACGACAATGATCAACGGCATCGGTATTCTGGCCTGGGGAGTGGGCGGGCTGGAAGCCGAGAGCGTGATCTTCGACATGCCGGTCATGCTGCGCATTCCCGACATCGTCGGCGTCAAGCTCACCGGCCGTCTGCCCAAAGGCGCGATGGCGACCGACCTGGCGTTGCTGGTGACGCAACGCCTCCGTCAGAGCGATCTCTCCGGCAAATTCGTTGAATTCTTCGGCCCCGGTGTCAGCACCTTGTCTGCAGGGGCGCGGTCGTGCATCGCCAACATGGCACCCGAGTATGGTGCGTCGAGCGGTTATTTTCCTGTCGACCAGAATACCCTCGCCTACCTCAAGGCGACCGGACGCCCGGCCGAACAGATCGCGCTGGTGGAAGACTACGCCAGGCGCCAGCAGTTGTGGTTCGACCCGCAGGCCAACCCGCGTTACAGCGAGCTCGTGGAGATCGATCTGGCCACGGTTGTTCCCGCAATTGCCGGCCCACGCCGCCCGCAGGATCGCATCCCGCTGGCGGACACGGCCAAGGCGCTGCTGAGCGCTGGCAAGCGCGAAACGTTGCGGCGCTTCGGCGACAAGACGCCGCCCGACGGCGCCGTGGCCATTGCGGCGATCACCAGTTGCACCAACACCTCCGATCCGGAACTGCTGCTCACGGCAGGCTTGCTGGCAAGGAAAGCGCATGCCGCCGGGCTCAAGCCACCGCACTGGGTCAAGACCTCGTTGGCTCCGGGATCGCCCTCGGCGCAACGCTATCTCTCTCGCAGCGGCCTGCTCGCCGACCTCGAGGCCGTCGGTTTCGGCATCGTCGGCTTCGGCTGCACCACCTGCATCGGCAATTCCGGCGCGCTGACAAAGCCGGTGATCGATGCGATGGACTCGCACGGCATCCATCCGGTCGTCGTGCTCTCCGGCAACCGTAATTTCCCGGGACGCGTGCATCCGGACCTCGATGCGGGTTTCATCACCTCGCCGCCGCTGGTCATTGCCTACGCGCTGGCGGGCGACGTGAATCGCGACATCGAGAAAGAGCCGCTGGGAATCGGCCGGGACGGCCCCCCGGTTTTTCTGAAGGATATCTGGCCAAGCGCCGACGAGATTCAGTCGGCACTGTCCAACGCCGTCGATCCGGCCGACATCGACATCGCCTATGAAGCGGCGGAAGCGAGCCAGGTGTGGAAAGAGCTCGATGCTCCGACCAGCACGGTCTTCCCGTGGGATCCGAAGTCCACCTACATCCGGCGGCCGCCTTTCGCCAGCGCCCGTTTGCCGTCGCGCCTCGGCAAGTACAGCGCCACCGTTTTGCTGTCGGTCGGCGATGACATGACAACCGATCACATCTCCCCGGTCGGCCAGATTCCAGCCAAGAGCGACGCCGGGAAATACCTGATCGCCAACGGCGACGATCCTGATGACCTGAATGTCTACGCCTCGCGCCGTGCCAACTGGGAAGCCATGGTGCGGGGGCTGTTCACCAACAAATCGGTGGTCAACTTGCTCGATCCGTCGCTGCCGCCCGGACAGACACGCTACCAGCCGACCGGCGAGGCCATGTCCCTGTTCGATGCGGCGCAACGCTACGAGAACGATGGCACGTCGGTGGTGATCGTGGCCGGGGAGCGCTACGGCATGGGGTCGTCGCGCGACTGGGCGGCCAAAGGCGCGGGCCTCCTGAACGCTCGCGCCATTCTCGCGGTGGGCTTCGAGCGCATCCACCGCTCGAACCTGATCGGCATGGGCGTGCTGCCGGTAAAACTGCCGGAGGGCGTTACGCCGGCCAGCCTGGCGCTCGGCATCGATGATCGCATTGAAGTGGACGTGCCGGCCGGAACCTTTGCGCCGCGCGTGGCGATTCCGCTGCGGGTCGTGCGCCAGGACGGTTCGGTGAGCGCCTTCACCGGCAAGGCGGCGGTCGAAACCTCGCTGGAAGTGGCGCAGCTTCGCGCCGGCGGAATCATTCCTTACATCCTTCAACGCGTGATGGCGCGCTGAAGACAACGACGACGATAGAAAGGGAGGGGGTTTTCATGGAAAAGACAACGACGACTATTGAACAGGGAGAGGTTCTCCTGGAAAAAGAAGGGGCAAACAAATATGCCTCCATGTGGCGGAGCAGCCGCCTGTGGGTCATGTCGATGCTGTTTACCGCATCGCTGATCAACTACATCGACCGCGTCAGCATGTCGGTGGCCGCCCCGGCGGTGAGCAAGGAGTTCGGCTGGGATCCGGCGACGATGGGGCTGGTGCTCTCCGGCTTCATGTGGACCTACGCCATCGCCCTGGTTCCGATGGGTTATCTGACCGACCGGTTGGGGCCAAAGAAGCTCAATACCTTCGCCCTCTCGTTCTGGTCCCTGGCGGCGATGGCCACTGGCGGCGCGTTCAATCTGGTTTCGATGATGGTGTCGCGGCTGGCGCTGGGAGCGGGCGAGGCGGCCACCATGCCGTCCAACAGCAAGGTCGTGCGCCAATGGTTCACAATTCATGAGCGCGGTCTCGCCACAGCCTTGGCACGTTCTGGCGCGGAAGCCGGGCCGGCGATTGGCATGCCGATTATCGCCTGGCTGCTGTCCGAGTACGGCTGGCGCATGTCCTTCGTCATTACCGGAGCCATAGGTTTTGTCTGGCTGTTCTTCTGGCTCAAATTCTTCCGCAACGATCCGCAGGAATGTACCTGGGTTTCGCAAGAAGAGCGCCGCTACATCAAGGAAAACACCGATCCACCCAAGGCTGCCGAAAAACCCGTTGATCTGGGACTAATCGGGCGGCTGCTGAAAACACGCACCATGTGGGGATTGATGCTGGCACAAGGTTGCATCATGTACACGCAGTATCTGATCCTGACCTGGCTGCCGACGTATTTGATGAACGTGCGTCACATGGAGTTAATGAAAGCCAGCCTGTTCAGTTCGTTTGCTTTCGTCACTGCCTGGGTGCTGGGCATTGCTGTTTGCGCCCTCAGCGACAAGCTGCTGACGCCGGAAAAAGTCCGGCAGGGCCATCGGCGCAAGCTGGTGGTGTTCTTCATGTGCCTGGCCAGCATCTTCGTCTTCACCTCGTTCGTCGAAGGCGCAGTGGCGATCTTCGTCATCATCACCTTGGTCAAAACCTTCCTTTCCTCGACCATCGGCCTGAATATGACACTGACCAACGATCTCGTGGCGAATCCGAAAAATACCGGAACCGCCTTTGGCCTGCTACTGCTCGGAGGCAACCTGTTCGGCGCCTTCGCGCCGGTGGTGACTGGTTATCTTGTGAAGTCTACAGGCAATTATGCGAGTGCTTTTCTGCTGGCAGGACTGCTGATCATCGTCGGGGCGGCCATTGAGTTCTTCATGGCGAGAAAACCGATCGTGGTGGATTGAGAATCCGCAATTTGCGCTGTATCTTCCCAGCCCGGAACTCTTCTCGGCACAGCCATGTGGAGAGTTCCGGGATTTTCTTTTGGCATGTTCACCGGCATGTGCATGCCAAAGGCAATTCGGAGAACGATGCGCTGATACACAGTAGATCAGCAGGGTTTCAAGGCTCGAATTGCCAGATGAGTTCTGAATTTCTGCATATTATTTCTGCGGATAGCGGATAATTTTGCATTCTGGATTCGCTGAAAGAAGTCCATGCCAACCGTTGTTACACACTCTTTCGTCAGCATTGCGCTAGCTCCGGTATTTCGGCGCCAAAACGTTTCGACCGCTGTCATCGTGATGGGCGGGATCTGTTGCGTCATTCCTGACATCGATGCGATTGGTTTCCTGCTGGGTATTCCTTACAACTCCATCTTCGGACACCGCGGCTTCACGCATTCGCTTTTGTTCGCCTTCCTGCTCGCGGGTGTTCTCACGCCATTCGTCAGCAAACCCGCCGAGGGCACTTGCCGGCCTTGGGTCGTCTTTTTGTTTTTGTTTCTCTGCACCGTATCGCACCCGTTACTTGATGCGTTGACGGATGGCGGTTACGGCGTTGCTCTTTTTTCCCCTTTTTCCAACGAGCGATTCTTTTTTCCCTGGCGGCCGATCAAGGTTTCTCCTCTCGGAGTTTCCCGTTTTCTGTCCGGCCAAGCCAATCCAGTCATTTTCAGCGAACTGAAATGGGTGGCGGTTCCTTGCCTCTCGATATTCGTCGCTACCTTGCGCTGGCGGAAATTGCGAGCCAGACTGTTTCAGTGAGGGAACCGTATGAATCGAATTCTTGCTGATCTCGCCAGTGAAGTCGGTCTGCACGACCCGGAAAAAACGCTGCTCCGCTTTGCCTTCTGCCTGGCATGCGTATCGCGTATCGAGCACTTGCTGGAAGACAAGCGTGCCATGGAATGTCTCGCCGTCTTGCGAGATTTCGTCGCGGGGCGGGTCGATATAGTCCAGCTGGAATCCGCCGCGCGTGAAGTCGCGCAGATTGCCACTAGCCATCGTGGATCGAGTTCAATTGATGGCAGCGCCCACGCCGCGGTATCTGCCACCTATGCGACAGCCAATGCCCTGGCGGGCCGCGCGCTGGAAGCGGCCGATTATGCCGCCTATGCCGCTGTCTATGCGTACGGCGGCTATGCGGTCAATGATCCCGAGTCCTTCGATCCTGAATATGTGTGGCAAGTGGAGCAACTGCGCCGCCTGGCGGTTGAAACGGCCATACTTTCAGTGAACCGCGGTACAGCACAGGAAAACAGCCGCGTGCTTATTCGTCTGGAAATTCCTGCCGATCATGAGGCAATACGCAAGATCAACATCGATGCTTTTGTGAACCATCCTCATAGCCAGCAAACGGAACATTTGATTGTTGATGCACTGCGCAGCGCAGGCGCGCTAACACTGTCCCTGGTGGCGGAAGATCGCGGCGAGGTAGTTGGACACGTCGCTTTTTCTTCCGTATTGATCGGCGGAAGAGATCAGCAGTGGCTGCTGCTGGGGCCTCTTGCCGTTACGCCGGGCAGGCAGCGCCAGGGCATCGGTTCGCTGTTGATCGAGTGCGGAATCGACGCCATTCGCCAATCGGGGATTCAAGGATGCATTCTCGTCGGTGATCCGGGTTATTACGAACGCTTCGGGTTTCATAGCGACCGTTCACTGAACGCCGTCGATATTCCAGAGGAATACTTGCTGTGCCTCTCGCTAAAAGGTGCCATACCACAAGGCATCGTGGAATATCACTCTGCCTTTTACACTACGGCCTGAATACCTCGTTGCGCCAATCGCGGAACCAGCTTCCGGGCGGACGGTTCATTCCTGACACGACAGCCTCGGCACGACTCATTGGGTCAGGAGAATCGCCGTCATCCAGACTGGTCGACTGTCAGGCGCTTGACTCCGATTCCATGCTACGGCGTGCGGCTTTTTCCAGTCGGGCTTTTTCCGCCAGGACTTTGCTTGCATAACCGCCTTCGACGTCCGAGGACCCTGCATAGGACTGCAGCCCCGCCGTCAGCCCGCCGCGCCGGCGGATCGCTTCTTCCAGGACCGATACGCCGACTCGGATGTTGATCGCCGGATCGAACAACGGATTGTTGCCCGCGCCGGCTGGCACCTTGTCCATATGAAAGCGCGGAATGATCTGCATCAGTCCTTGCGCGCCCATTGTGCTTTCTGCGAATGGATTGAACCCGGACTCGACACCGATGATTGCCAGGATAAGCAATGGATCGATACGGCGTTCTTTCCCGATCAGCTGGGCCACCTCAAAAACCGGTAGCACGGCATCGGGAGAAACGCGGTAGCGGCGCTTCACATAATCAAGCACTCCGGCGACCTGCGGCTTGGCCTCTGCGACGGGAGCACCGCTCGCCGTGTCGGCAGGCTTACTTTGTTCCGAAACGGATTCGGAAATTGCCGCAACGATCGGAGCAGCATCTTGCTGCCCTTTGGTTTTCGGTCCGTCAAAAACAAACGTGACGATGCTGAGAAGGAACAGCAGACCGGCGATCATTGCCGAATATTGCAGAAAACTGGAGACGGCGTCCAAACTACGCGCCATCGAATCTTTCAAAGCAGCAGAAACAGACATGCTCTTCTCCTTCACTGTTGTCATCGCGCAACCAAACAGACTTGGCGGCGACAAACGGTTATAGAGGGGGTGCAAAGCCCTATGACGCGGCGGAGAATAAAAAAGCCGCAGGGCGAAAACTATTTCAGGGGACGAAATAGGGTTTCTAAAAATAAAGAGTTCTAATCGAGCGACGAAAAACTCATCATAGCTCGGAAACGAGGCGCACTTTATTTGCTGAATTAAATTTTGTCAACTTTCAAGACCCTTCGAACAATCGGGTTATTTCCAATAACGGTAGAATCATTGCCTGGGATTAATCTTTTTTTCGGTGATACTAACGCACACCTTGCAGACAATTTCTTCCCCCGATAAACCTCCTCCGGCAGCATCTGCGGCATTGCCCCGCTATCTTGCCGCAGCCTATTTCATGCTGATCGTCTATGCCAGTCTGCACCCCTTTGCGGGCTGGCGCGACACGGGCGTTTCTCCCTTCGTTTTTCTCGAGGCTTCGTGGCCCCGCTACTGGACCGGTTTCGATCTGGCCACAAATGTCGTCGCCTATATGCCCTTAGGCTTTTTTCTGGCGCAGAGCCTATTTCGCCGGAGTTCTGCCGGGCGTTGGTTCAGCGTAATTCTGGCCTTTTTTTTAGGTGCCGCACTTAGCTTCTCTCTTGAAAGCATTCAGACTTATCTGCCCTCAAGAGTTCCCTCCAACCTTGATTTCGCCAGTAACAGCATTGGCGCCGCCATCGGGGCCGTCATCTCCGGCATATGGGGAATGCGCGTCTTCACGTGGCTTGCAGGATGGCAGAAAAACTTGCTGGCGCCCGTTCCACATAGCGAGTTGGGCGTGGTTCTGGTCGGGTTGTGGCTGTTGACTCAATTGTCCCCTGAAACCGTGCTTTTCGGTGCCGGAGACCTGCGCTATTTCTTTGATATCCCGCCGGCCGTTCCGTACGCGGCTCCTTCCTTTTTTGCTATCGAGACGGCCATCATCGTCTGCAATACTCTCGCCATCGGCCTGATTGTGCGCGCCATCCTGGCGGTGACCTCGACGGCCTACAAGGAGTTGGTCTGCTTTTTCCTTTTGGCACTAGCGGTCCGCACTCTGGCGGCAGCCATACTTATCGACCCGCTGAACGCTTTCGCCTGGCTGTCGCCGGGGGCAGGGCTCGGTCTTATGCTCGGAGGCCTGCTGCTCTGCGCCGTGTTGCTGTTTCCCCCGGCTTGGCGTATCGTGCTTGCCGGGCTGTTCCTGATGGCCGGGGCCGTCCTGGTCAACCTGGCGCCGGCCAACCCATATTCTGCCGCCGCCCTTGCCGCGTGGCGGCAAGGGCATTTCCTCAACTTCAACGGGCTTACTCGCCTGACGGCCAGTTACTGGCCCTTTTTGGCGCTTCCCTATTTAATGCTGGCAGGTCGGCGTACTTGATTCGGTGAACACAATGCAGCGACGTTCGTGCAGACCTGAACCGCGTGGCAGCATTACGGAATCGACCCCATTATTGTTAAAAGAAAAATGCACTCGGGGTACGAATGATTTTCGTCATTCGTACCCCGGCCCAGCTACAGATGCATCATTCCATCATCGATCAATAATGATAGGCCGATTCGCCGTGAGCCGTGATATCCAATCCCTCGCGCTCCTCTTCCTCCGGAACGCGCAGGCCAATCGTCATATCAACCAGCTTGTAGGCGATCAGCGACACAACGCTTGACCAGACGATGACTACCCCAACGCCCCAGAGCTGACTCACTACCTGCGCCGAGACACTGTAAGCGCCGACGGCGTTGGCTACGTAGTCATAAACGCCCGTGCCGCCTCGCGCCGGATCGCAGAATACGCCGGTCAGAATTGCGCCGAGAATGCCGCCGATACCATGCACGCCGAATACGTCGAGCGAGTCGTCCGCGCCCAGCATGCGCTTCAGGCCATTGACCCCCCACAGGCAGACGATGCCCGCCAGCAGTCCGATGACGATGGCGCCCACGATGCCGACGAAACCGGCGGCCGGCGTGATTGCCACGAGGCCGGCCACGGCGCCGGAAGCTGCGCCGAGCATCGACGGCTTGCCCTTGAGCGACCATTCCATCAGCATCCAGGAGAGGGTTGCGCAGGCGGTGGCCACCCAGGTGTTGACCATGGCCAGCGCTGCTCCTCCGCTCGCCTCGAGTGCCGATCCGGCGTTGAAACCGAACCAGCCGAACCACAGCAACGAAGCGCCGATCATGGTAAAAGTCAGGCTGTGCGGCGCCATGGACTCCCGGCCGTAGCCAACGCGCTTGCCGATCAAAAACGCGCCAGTCAGGCCGGCCATGGCGGCGTTGATGTGCACAACGGTACCGCCGGCGAAGTCGAGCGCGCCTTTCTGGAACAGGAAGCCTGCGGTCTTGCCGGCCGCTTCGCCAGCCGCTGCATCAATGTAGGCATCCGGCCCCGCCCAATACCAGACCATGTGAGCCATTGGCAGGTAGGCAAAGGTAAACCACAGGACCATGAAGACGAGAATCGCCGAAAAACGCGTGCGCTCGGCGAACGCGCCGACGATCAGGCCGCAGGTGATCGCCGCGAATGCGCCCTGGAAAACGACGTAGGCCAGTTCGGAAATCACGACGCCCTTGCTGAAAGTCGCAGCGAGCGAGTCTACCGTTACGCCCTTGAGAAACAGCTTGTCGAATGTTCCAATGAATGCGTTGCCTTCGGTAAACGCCAGCGAGTAGCCGTAAACCACCCATAGCACGCTGATCAGGGAAAAGGTGACGAACACTTGCATCAGGACCGACAGCATGTTCTTCGACCGTACGAGACCGCCGTAGAACAATGCCAGGCCCGGAATCGACATCAGAATGACCAAGGCCGCGCAGACCATGATCCAGGCGTTGTCACCTTTGTTCAGGGCCGGCGCCACCGCAGCCGCAGCAGCCACCGCCTGCGCAGCTGCCTCCGGAGCGACGATGACGGTGACCGAGGTGCTTTCCTCGGCTACCGCCGGATGGCTGAAAACCATGGCAGCCACCATGGATAGAACGGCAAACAGCGATTTCATGACACTCTCCTTATAGGGCACTTTCACCGGTCTCGCCCGTGCGAATGCGTATTACATGTTCAAGATCGAAGACGAAGATCTTTCCGTCGCCGAGCTTGCCGGTTCCGGCGGCTTTCTCGATGGCCTCGATGGCCAGGTCCAGAATGCCGTCCGGCATGGCGGCCTCGATTTTCAGCTTGGGCAGGAAGTCGACGACGTACTCGGCGCCACGGTAAAGTTCGGTATGCCCCTTCTGCCTGCCGAAACCCTTGACCTCGGAAACAGTGATTCCCTGCACGCCGATGGCGGACAGGGCTTCACGCACGTCGTCCAGCTTGAACGGCTTGATGATTGCAACAACCATTTTCATGACACTCTCCTATTTCGTGAATATGGGATCGCGACGATTGGCTCAAAGCATTTTCCAGGCCAATTGGAATAATTGTTTTATTTCATGTAGTTGTAACAAAATTCCCTGTTGTGTCCAGGGCGCGTGCACCGTGCTGGCGCATGGAAAACACGAAGCCGCACCAATGAAGTGCCATTCCGGATAATGGCCGCGCGCCGCTGTGATAAACTCGGTCACCCACTCAAGGAATACCGCCATGCTTGATCCTAAAGTGTTCGAAGAGTTGAGCGCTCGCCTGAGTTCACTGATTGCCTCCAGCCCCGTCGCCGATGTCGAGAAAAATGTCCGCGCTTTGCTCTCGGGCTTCTTTTCCAGACTCGATCTGGTCAGTCGTGAGGAGTTCGACATTCAGGCGCAAGTTCTGCAGCGCACGCGCGAGAAATTGAAGCTGTTGGAAGAGCGTGTTCAGAAATTGGAACAACAGAATACGGAGAACAACGCCGGCTGATTGCCTATCGCAGCAGTCGCTGAATTAACCCGTTATGTCGCTCGCCATTGTCAATAGCCGTGGCCTGGATGGCTTGTGCGCGCCGCCGGTCGCCGTGGAGGTTCATCTTGCAGGTGGACTGCCCAGCATCACCCTGGTCGGCCTTCCCGACACGGAAGTCAAGGAAGCGCGCGACCGCGTGCGTGCTGCGTTGCAGAATTCCGGATTCGAATTTCCTGTAAAACGCATCACGATAAATCTGGCTCCAGCCGATCTTCCCAAGGAATCCGGGCGTTTTGACCTGCCGATCGCCTTGGGCATTCTCGCCGCTTCCGGGCAGATTCCCGCCAAGGCGCTGGCCGGACTTGAGTTTGCGGGAGAACTGTCGCTTTCCGGCCACCTTCGCCCAATCCGTGGAGCCTTGGCCATGGTTCTAGCCGCCGGAGAGGATGCGGCATGCTTCGTGCTGCCGCGGGAGAGCGCGGGTGAAGCCGCGCTCGCTCATGGAACAAGCATTCTGGCGGCGGATACCTTGCTGGAAGTTTGCGCGCACCTGTCGGGGCAAGGGACATTAAGCGCACCAGTCTGCGGCAACAGTACCGACCTTGCGGCGAGTTTCCCCGATCTTCTGGAAGTGCGTGGCCAGGCCCAGGCCAAGCGAGCGTTGGAAATTGCGGCAGCCGGGGCGCATTCGCTCTTGCTGGCAGGGCCACCCGGCACCGGCAAATCGATGCTGGCAAGCCGTCTTCCCGGCCTGCTGCCGCCCATGGCGCAGAAGGCCGCCCTGGAATCCGCCGCCGTGCTTTCCCTGGCTGGGCAGTTCGATCCCGAGCGTTTCGGAGCCATCCCTTACAGGTCTCCGCATCATTCTGCCTCTACCGCCGCGCTGGTGGGAGGGGGTAGCGTCCCGCGCCCCGGCGAAATTTCCCTTTCGCACAAAGGCATTCTATTTCTCGATGAATTGCCGGAATTCGATCGCCGTGTTCTCGAAGCCCTGCGCGAACCGATGGAGAGTGGAAGCATCCATATTTCTCGGGCCGCCCGGCAGGCGACTTTTCCCGCCGAATTTCAGCTGATTGCCGCGATGAACCCTTGCCCCTGCGGGCATCACGGCGATCCGCGCGGCAAATGCCGCTGTACGCCCGATCAGGTGAGCCGCTATCGCAGCAAGCTGTCCGGCCCTTTGCTCGATCGCATCGATTTGCAGGTCGAAGTGCCGAACCTGCCGCCCGAAACTTTGCAGCAATCACCCGACGGCGAGCCGTCGCCGGTCGTACGTGCACGCGTCGTCCAGGCGCGGACTCGTCAACTGCATCGGCAGGGCAAACCGAACGCGCGGCTGGATACCAAGGAAATCGACGCGCATTGCCGGCCTGACGAGAACGGAAATGCGCTTCTCAAAAGCGCCATGACCCGCCTCAACCTGTCTGCCCGGGCATACCACCGTGTGCTCAAGGTCGCGCGCAGCATTGCCGATCTGGCGTGCAGCGACGCGGTTCTTGCGCCGCATATCGCCGAAGCCATCCAGTACCGCCGTTTCGCCAGAGAATAAACCGATGCCGCAAGCCAACCATCATGCCGTGCCGCCGCGCGGTATCGTCGTTCTGCTGGCTGCGCTGGCAGCGATCGGCCCTTTTGCCATTGATACCTATCTGCCTTCCTTCAAGGATATCGAGCAGTCGCTCGGAGCAACCCAGCTACAGGTGCAACAAACACTGACTGCCTATCTGCTGCCGTTTTCCTTTATGGCGCTTTGGCATGGCGCCCTCTCGGACGCCCTGGGGCGCCGCAAGGTCATCATGGTTTCCCTGAGCCTTTTCGCTCTTTCGGTCCTCTGCTGCACTTTCGCCACCAGTATCGAGCAGCTCTGGGTTTTGCGCGCTATTCAGGGAATTTCCGCCGGCGCCGGGGTGGTGATCAGCCGGGCCATCGTGCGCGATCTTTTTGAAGGCCCCGCGGCTCAGCGCCTGATGTCGCACATGACCATGATGTTCGCCATCGCCCCTGCCATCGCTCCGGTAATCGGCGGGCGGTTGCAGGCCTGGTTCGGCTGGCGCTCGGTTTTTGCTTTTTTGACCGTGGCCGTCCTGACGCTCCTTTTCGCCTGCTGGCGTCTGCTTCCAGAAACGCTGGCGCTGGACCGGCGGCAATCGCTGCACCCCGGCTATTTGGCTCGCTCCTATTGGAGAACGATGACTTCCGGGGTATTTCTGGCAGCCTGCGGAGGACTTTCCTTCAATTTTTCCGGCCATTTTCTTTACATCATGTCGGCCCCGGAATTTCTGATCAACCTCCTTGGTATTCCGGAAACCGGCTTTCTCTGGCTTTTCGGCCCGGCCATGGGCGGACTGCTGGTCGGATCCTGGCTTTCCGGACGGTTGGCCGGGAAGATCTCGCCTGCGCGAACGATTCTCCATGGTTATTGGATCATGGCGCTGGCCGCCGCGATGAACCTGGCGATCAGCCTGCTGATGCCGGCCGGGCTGCCGTGGAGCATCCTGTCGATTCCCCTTTACACCTTGGGTATGTCGCTCACCATGCCCAGCCTGACGCTGCTGGCGCTTGATCCCTTCCCTTTGCAGCGCGGGCTGGCGGCCTCCTGCCAAATGTTTCTGCAATCCGGTTTCAATGCGGTGTTGGCGGGAATTATCGCCCCGGCACTTTGGGGATCAACGCGGACTTTGGCCTGCGGCATGGTCGGTCTGCTGTCGCTGGGCGCGTTGTGTACCTGCCTGTATCACCGGCTTACGCACACCAAGCGCTGACCCCTCGCTATCGGAAGGCGTTTCTGGTGAGTGCGCCTCAGGTCTCCTTGTGGCCGGCTTCGTAAGTTGACAGGGTAACTCCCGCGCGCGCCAGGAACTCCCGCAACTGCTTGATTTCCTGCCTGGGGCAAGTCGAATTGTTATGCGGATGATGCATAAAAAACTCGAAGCGATTCAGCACGACACGGAAGCGTGCTCCATGCGAGGATTCGATGCTTGCGCCCAGATGGGTCAACAGCGACTCGACCTCACGCCAGTGGATGTTGGCACTCGGCGGCTCATGGTAGATGCTCTGGAGTAGATGGAGATGTTTGTGGCTCATATCTGCCTCGCTGACTTGCTGTCCTTGTTGCATCATAGCGTCGAAAACGGCACGAAGCCATACGTGGAATCATATGGTGTCGTTCCGGCCACATCCTGCAAATGCGGCGGTTGCCACGAGATGGGCGGGGTGTTGTAGCGAGCCGTTTGGATTCGGCAGATTATCCACTAAATGGATATAACTACCATACCACAAAAATAATTGACAAATATTCTCATGGAGTATTTAAATGGCGCGAACACATCTGCGTGCGGGTATTTCGTAGTTTAGGTAAGGTGGCCTTACCTGTTAATGAACCGATTTAGTTTTTTCTCCAAATTAGAATAATGTCATTATTTTATTATTTTTTATAATAAAAACAATGAATTTGATGTAAAAAAATAAAAAAACCGTTTTTTTCCGATATCTGTGTTTTCGCAAATTCATGGTCAGGTGGTAAAACAGATTTCTGAGTCCTGTCTCATGCATGTTGCCGGAACGAAATGCCCTGAGAATTTTTCCATTTGCCATACAAATGCCAACTGGCAGACAATGACCCGGCATTTTCGCCTGTTAACGCCACAACACTTTTGCCTGTCCGTGTAGACAGGTGAGTCGTAAGATCTTTGCATGAACAGAAAAATATGATCGGTGGCGTTGGATATCCAATCTGAACGAATACACAAACGGGGGTGGAATCGTAAAAAAACCGGGGATGCACCAACATTAGATTTCATGTTTTTAAGGAGAGTAAAAATGAATTTGCGTAAAACATTGCTCAGTCTGAGCGTTTTGACAGCCGTATCCTTCACGGGCAGCGCCGTCGCGGCGACGGTCTTTATCGCGTCGGACGTTCACCCGGCGGATTACCCGACCACCGCCTCCATCATTAACATGGGCAAGAAGCTCGAAAAGGAAAGCAACGGGCGGCTGACCATCAAGATGTTCCCGAGCGGCCAGATGGGCGACGAAAACGCCACGCTGGAAAAAACCCGCGCCGGCGCGATCGACATCGTCCGCGTCTCCATGGCCCCGGTCGGCGGCGTCTTGCCCGAAGTGGGCGTATTCAACCTGCCCTTCATCTTCCGTGACATCGACCACATGCACAAAGTGCTGGACGGCCCGATCGGCAAGGAACTCGGCGACAAGATCAGTAATAGCAACCTCGGCCTGACCTTCCTCGGTTACATGGATGCGGGCTCGCGCAGCCTGATCACCAAGAAGGCCGTTCGCAACCTGGACGATCTGAAGGGCGTGAAGATCCGCCTGCAGAACAACCCGATCGGCCTGGAAGCCTTCAAGGCCCTGGGCGCCAACCCCATCGTGCTGCCGGTCGGCGACGTGTTCGCCAGCCTGCAGACCGGCGTGATCGACGCGGCCGAGAACAACGAGCCGACCTATGACACGGAAAACTACGTCGTGGCCGGCTGCAAGTTCTACGACATCACCGAGCACTTCATGATCCCCGAGATGTTCGCCTTCTCGAAGAACAAGTGGGACAAGCTCTCGAAGGAAGACCAGGCGCTGATCCTCAAGCTCGCCAAGGAAGTTGAAGCCGAAGAGCGCGTGCTGTGGGCGCAGTATGTCGAAAAATCGACGAAGCGCCTGAAGGACCAGGGCGTGCAGTTCATCACCCTCGACAAGAAGCCCTTCTTCGACGCCACCGCACCGGTCCGTGAGAAGTACGGTAAGACCTTCGGCGATCTGTTGACGAGAATCGGCGACACCAAATAAAGCAAAATTTTGATGGACGCTTTGCCATCGTTTTTCTAGCACGCTGCCGGCGTTGTTTGCCGGCAGCGGCGTATCGGACAGAAGACAGGCGGAGCGGCGTTCATCTTCCATGTAGTGGTTTTTGGGAGGAAATTATCCGTGGCTGAAAGTGAAAGTGGCTATATCAAGGCGATGGACGCGGTCTATCGCATCTGCATCTGGCTGGCCGGCGCCTGCCTCATTATCATG
>JAVBSG010000053.1:0-15747 GCA_031547245.1 Propionivibrio sp. | reverse complement strand
GGAAGAGGGGCGCGACAGAAGGGCGCGGTAAATGACATAGACGATCACAACGCCAGCCACCAGCAGCAATATGTGCATGGATTCCCCCGTCAACGCTACGCGCCGAATATAACTATCCAAGGCGTGGATTATACTTTGCCGGCCTCGGCGCACTGTGAGATTGTTCGCTTTGTGATCCTGTTCGGACTGTTCCGGCAAGAGCGTGTATAGGCGCTGAATTGGAAAATCGCGTTTGCTGGAAACCTGCGCGGCGGTTGTATCCTAGCGAAGCAGGGTCTTCCCGGATTTGTCAGCACCTTGTTAAAGAAGGAAAAAATGAGCTCCCCCATTCCAGTAACAATCATCACCGGTTTTCTCGGCAGTGGAAAAACCACTTTGATCAACCGTATCCTCTCCGAGCGGCATGGCGAAAAAATCGCGGTCATCGAGAACGAATTCGGTGAAGCCGGCATAGACAACGAGTTGTTGTCGGCGGGCTCGGAACAGATCGTTGAGATGAACAACGGCTGCATTTGCTGTACGGTGCGCGGCGACCTGATCCGCATATTGAACGACCTGTTTGACCGGCGTTCTTCCGGAGCGTTGGCATTCGAGCGCGTGTTGATTGAAACGACGGGGTTGGCCGATCCCGGGCCGGTTGCGCAGACATTCTTCCTAGATGAAAAGATATCGCAGAACTATCTGCTCGATGCCGTCGTGACGCTGGTCGATGCGGTGCACGCCATGGCCCAGCTCGACGAGCATGAACAGGCACAGGAGCAGGTCGGCTTTGCAGACCACCTGCTGCTCTCGAAAACCGATCTCGTCGACTGCGACCAGATCGAAGCCGTCTCGCAACGGCTGCGCCAGATCAATCCGCGTGCCAGCATGGCGGCGGTGCATCTGGGGCAGACGCCGCTGAGCGATGTGCTGGATGTTCGAGGTTTTAACCTGAACACGGTTCTTGAAATCGATCCGGGTTTTCTGTCCGGGAAACACCATCATCACCATGAGGACAAGGTGAGCTCCTTCGTGTTCCGTAGCGAGCGGAATTTCGACAACCGGCGTTTGCAGGATTTCCTGACGGCCATCGCCCGAGTTTACGGCAGGGACTTATTGCGTTATAAGGGGATATTGACGATCGAGGATCTACCCTATCGGGTGATTATCCAGGGGGTCCATGAACTGATGGGCGCGAGCGCCGGCACGGACTGGCAGGATGATGAGGAACGCCAAAGCGTCATGGTGTTCATCGGGCGCGATCTGCCGCGCGAGATTATCGAACAAGGGCTTGTGCAGAGTCTGCATTGAGCCTGCGGTTAGGCAGCCCATTGGTTCATCGGACTGTTTTTACGGTGGCAGGGGCTTTGCGGACTGGCAAAGTCTTCTAAACTGAGAACTTCTGCATGCCGGGAAGTGCTGGAGGGTGTTAAAACGACGGCATCTCACTTCATGCGGTTTGATGTACCTACAAAGTCATGGTTTTCTCCTTTTTCAAGAAACTTCCGGGGAAAAAATCCCAGCAAACCGAAACGTCTTCAGTAAAGGCGCGCGGGGGTAAGCCGACGGGTGAAGAACGTTCCGTCGGACAGCCAGACATTCTGGAGGAGAGCGGTTCTTCCTCGCACGGCCCGGTTTCGGGTTTTTCCGATTTTTCGTCCAGCGGCGTATTTCCGGACTATCAGATTGATGGTGGCGGCGCACCCGATGAAGTCGAAACGGAAGAAGCCGCCATCTTCTACGCCAGTGGCCAGGATGCCGCGGCGCAGTCGGTCCTCGAGGGCGCGGTGAAAACGCATGGTTCCCTTACGGAACGCCCCTGGTTGATGTTGTTCGATCTGTACCGGCTGATGGGAAAGCAAGATCTTTTCGAAGCCCTGGGGATCGAATACGCCCGTGTGTTCGAGAAATCCCCGCCGGGATGGGGGGCGGCCTCCGATCAGAAAACCGAGGAGCCGCGCCCAGCGAAGAGGGCGGCAACAGGGCGCTTGACCTTCAAAGGGGAATTGCTCGGCAGCAACGAGGCGGCGTTCGAAGCGGTCCGGCAGGCACTTGAGAAAAGCGCGGAGGTGCGCCTGGACGTATCGAAAATCCGGCGATGTGACCCGGAAGGATGCGCCAGATTTCTGGAATTGTTGGCGCTGGCAGAAACCACGAAGCGCAGGTTCGAATTGCAGGGCAAGGAGGTCATACGCGGGCTGCTGCAGGCGAAAATCGCGAAGGGGCGGGCTGCCGGCAAGGAATGCTGGCTGTTGCTGATCGAGCTATGTCAGTTGCAGGGGTGGCAAAAAGCTTTCGATAAAATGGCGATTGGCTATGCCATGACCTTTGAGGAATCGCCTCCATCCTGGAATCCCGACAAGGTGGCCACAACCGAACCGGTAAAGGCGGTTGTAAGCGAACCGGAGCCGGAACAGGAAGAAGTACCGGAAGAGCAGGAGGCCGGTGCGGAGGCAATCCCCGGATACGTCCTGCGCGGCGAAATCAAGTCGGAACGTTTCGCCGATTTGTCGGATTATGCCGAGGAGCACGATTACGTCATGATCGACTGTTCCGAACTCGTACGGATGGACTTTGTCAGTGCCGGTGTCCTGCTCAATGTGCTGTCCGGCGTGCGAAAATCCGGCAAACCCATCGTTCTTCACCATCCCAATTACCTGGTTGCAGAGCTTTTCGGCATCGTTGGCCTGAAAGGAATTGCGGCCATTGACTTCGCAAAGTAACAGGATTTCTTATGGAGCAATATCACGGCACGACGATTTTATCCGTGCGCCGGGGCACGCAGGTGTCGATGGGCGGCGACGGGCAGGTCACCCTGGGCAATATCGTCATCAAGGCCAGCGCACGCAAGGTGCGCAAGATTCACAATGACCGGATTCTTGCTGGATTCGCCGGCGGCACGGCCGATGCGTTCACGCTGTTCGAGCGTTTCGAGGCCAAGCTGGACAAACATCAGGGCAATCTGATCCGCTCGGCCGTCGAACTGGCCAAGGACTGGCGCAGCGACCGCGCACTGCGCCGGCTGGAAGCCATGCTGGCGGTGGCCGACCGCGAGAACTCCCTGATCATTACCGGCAACGGCGATGTTCTGGAACCCGAGCTGGGAATTCTGGCCATCGGTTCTGGCGGTGCGTACGCCCAGTCGGCGGCACGTGCGCTGATCGAAAACACCGAGCTTGCGCCGCCGGAAGTGATTCGAAAGTCGCTCGAAATCGCCGGCGACCTGTGTATCTACACCAATCACAACTACACGATCGAAACGCTGGAATAGCCCGGCTGAAGAAAACCGGCAGCGGCTTGCGCCCCTCGATTTTTCACCGAATGCGCTAAACGCCCAGGGCAATGCGGAAGTCGTCGAATCGCGCTTCGATTTCCGCGAAATGCGCGGCGCACTTCGGCCAGGTCAGCCCCAGATCGGCAAATGCCAGCACGGAAAGGTCGGGCACGCGGTTGTTCTCCTGTGCTCCCAGGTCAAGTGCGTGGCTCAGGCATTCGCTGACATGGACCAGATTGCCGATTTCGCTGCCGAAACCGTCCGGTTCATGATGAGCGGCAATGGCGTCGACGATATCCGTGGGTAATTTCCATGCCGTTGCCAGCAGACGGCCTGCTTCGCAGTGGTCGTAACCGAATATCGAGCGCTCGGCGGCAATGAGCGGCATGCCGCCTTCCCGGCGGCGCATTTCCCTTACTTGGGAGAAATGTGCGGGACTGGCGGTGTACATGAGGAATTGGCCGATATCGTGCAGCAGGCCGCTGGTAAAGGCCATGTCGGGGCTGAGGCCGGTCTGCTCGGCGAGCACCCTGGCGCAGACGGCGGTGCCCAGCGAATGCTGCCAGAGCACCCGCGCGTTGAAACCGGTGGCGTTCGTGTCGTAGCGATAGACTAGCGATGAAGCCAGGATAATGCCGGCGACTCTGTTTGCGCCCAGCAGCAGAAAGGCCTGTGAAGCCGAATGGATACGTTTCTGCGCTCCGGATGCCACCGAATTGGCGGCGGCGAGAAGGCGGGCGACGATTGCCGGATCGGAGTTGATGTGATGCGTCAGGGTATCGACATCGAGGTCGTCGTTTTGAAGTTCGCGGATGAGATGGCTGACCACCTCGGGCAAGGATGGCAGCGTAGTGGCGTGGCCGAGTAATTGCGTCAGACTGGGGGGCGTCATTCTGCTGCCTCGATTCGGAAGCTGAGAATGGTACTGCGCAGTTCGTCCCTGGCTGGACTGCCGGAACCGCGAAAGATATGTGCAATCCGTTTTTCGATGGCGGCGATTTCCTCGGCAATCATGCGTTCGTCGCGCGTATCGGGAATGAGCACCGAAACGGCGCCGACGCCCCGGCGGATCAGGCGTTCGAGCATGGCTGAATCAAGCTCGGTCCCCGCCGTGAGAAGCGGAACGCCCTCGCGGTCGGCAATGGGTTTTGCCAAAACCATCCCGGGAGCGGCACGTCCGGGGGCCAGGCACATGATTCGCTGCTTGCTGGTCATTGATATGGAGCCTTCAGGAACAATGGTATGGCATGAGTTTGCCACATCGCGTTCGCGATGAGAACATAGCGGTCTTGATCCGCGCATTGGCAGAACGAACATGACGAATATGATGAATATGACCCCCCAGGAAATTGTCCACGAACTCGATAAACACATCGTCGGGCAGGGCAAGGCCAAAAAAGCCGTGGCCATCGCCCTGCGCAACCGCTGGCGGCGGGCACAGGTCGCCGAACCGCTGCGGCAGGAAATCACGCCGAAAAATATCCTGATGATCGGACCGACGGGCGTTGGCAAGACCGAGATTGCCCGCCGCCTGGCACGGCTGGCGAACGCGCCCTTCATCAAGGTGGAGGCGACCAAATTCACCGAGGTCGGCTACGTTGGGCGGGATGTCGAAACGATCATCCGCGACCTGGCCGAAATTGCCGTCAAAAACGGCCGCGAGCACGCCATGAAAGCCGTGCGGGCACGCGCCGAAGATGCGGCCGAGGAACGCGTTCTCGACGCTCTGCTGCCGCCGGCACGCGGCGGGTTCTACAACGACGCGCAAAACACTGAGGAAAATTCGACGCGCCAGAAGTTCCGCAAAAAACTGCGCGAGGGAGAGCTGGACGACAAGGAAATCGAGATCGAAGTCGCCAGCGCGGCGATGCAGGCGGAAATCTTCGCGCCGCCCGGCATGGAAGAATTGACGTCGCAAATCCAGGGCATGTTCCAGAATATGGGCGGTGCGCGCAAGAAATCGCGCAAGCTCAAGATCAGCGAGGCCCGCCGGCTGCTCATCGACGAAGAGGCCGGCAAGCTGGTCAACGACGAGGAGGTCAAGCTCGACGCGGTGCGCAACGTCGAACAGAACGGCATCGTTTTCCTCGACGAAATCGACAAGATCACCTCGCGCAGCGACGTCCAGGGGGCCGACGTGTCCCGCCAGGGGGTGCAGCGGGACCTGCTGCCGCTCGTCGAAGGCACCACGGTTTCGACCAAGTTCGGCATGATCCGCACCGATCACATCCTCTTCATCGCCAGCGGCGCGTTTCACCTGGCCAGACCGTCCGACCTGATCCCGGAACTGCAGGGCCGCTTCCCGATCCGCGTGGAACTCGATTCCCTGTCGGTGGCGGACTTCGAGTGCATCCTGACGCAGACGGACGCCTGTCTGACGACGCAATACCAGGCGCTGCTGGCAACCGAGGACGTGACACTGGAATTCATGCCGGATGGCATCAAGCGCCTGGCTGAAGTCGCCTGGTCGGTTAACGAGCGGACAGAGAACATCGGTGCGCGCCGACTTTACACCGTCATGGAAAGGCTGCTCGAAGAAGTGTCTTTCAGCGCGGGCAACAAGGGGGCCCAATCGATCAGCATCGATGCGGAATACGTCGACACCAAGCTGACGGAGCTGGCGCACAACGAGGATTTGTCGCGATACGTGCTTTGAGAAACCGGTAGCGCTCCAGGAACAATTACGATTCCAATTCCCGCCTGCATCCATT
The DNA here is from genome assembly GCA_031547245.1 of Propionivibrio sp. GTDB lineage: Bacteria > Pseudomonadota > Gammaproteobacteria > Burkholderiales > Rhodocyclaceae > Propionivibrio. The sequence continues at coordinate 9,783 of JAVBSG010000053.1, read as the reverse complement.
CATCCATCAGAATGGAGCGGGCGAGGGGAATAGAATTCGTAACCCAACCAATTTATAGGCTAAAGCACACCGGGAATTGAGAAAGACCTATTCCCCGGGAGAACGGAGCCGCCGTTCCAAAAACGGCTTAATCCTCAAACGCCATCCGCTCCCCTTGATGTCCGTTATCGTGCCAGGTGCATCAAATGGTCCAAAAAGGCCTGTAGGGTGTCGGTCATTGCTTCGCTCTGCTGCCAGAACACGCCCACACTGCCTTGTTGCTCGATGCGGGGCAGGCTGAGAATTGCCAACTGTTTCTCCGCAGCATAGCTTTGGGCCAAGCGCTGCGAGAGAATTCCCACCATGTCACTGGCTTGCAGGAGGCGGAGCGTTACGCTCATGGAGGCGGACTCGATATGGTCGGGTGGCATCAGCATGCCGTTGGCGACCAGCGCATTGTCAATGCTTACGCGTATCGGTGTGCCGGTGGGCCAGGTAATCCATCGCCACTGGGACAGCTCCTGCCAGCTGATCTTTTTCTCGGCTGTCAGAGGGTGATCGCACCGGGCGACGAAGCAAATCGGTTCGCTATAGAGCACTCGATAGTTGAGTGGCAATGTCAGTGCATTGCCACCGACACGCCCGACGACGACATCGATCTGCCCATGGAGAAGCTGCTCGAGCAGCGGTGTCATGATGCTTTCGAAGATGCGCAGGTGGATCTGTGGATGGTCTTTGATCAGATTCAACGTGGCTTGGGCAACGATGTCAGTGGCGACGGGTGAAGTGCCCACCATCAGATTCCCCCGTACTCCACTTTTGAAGAGCTCAATATCTTCGCGCGATCGCTCCAGATCGTTGAGTATGCGACGGGCATTGTTGACCAGCAGCAACCCTCCCGGAGTAAGGCGAAGGCCCTTGCTATGGCGCTCGAACAGCGGCATCCCGATGTCGTCTTCCAGGCTTGTCAGCCATTTGGACAGAGCAGGCTGGGTGATGTGCATCGAATCGGCCACGTGCGTCAGATTGGATTGGTCTGCCAAAGCCACCAGCATCTGAAGGTGATGAAATTTGAGTTTTTGAGTCCAGTCCATGATCAATCATAACCAGGAGGTTATGCCTCGGGCGAAAAAACCATTTTTCCTGCAAGTCTAGAACTAACACAATGCCATACAGACGGCAAGCCGAACTTGTCTCCGGGTCTGTATACGCCGCTTCTGGTACTGCCGATGAGCTTCATATGGCTGTGCAAGCATGACACCGTTAATTGGGAAACCGTGTTTGGAATCGCCATCACTGCGATTGGCGTGGGGATCGTCATCGGCGATCAATGAGGGCACTCAAAAGGAGGAGCCATGAAAAGTATCGACAAGCTATGCAAAACCATCGTGGTTATCGTTGCCGCTTTCGCACTTTGCTCGACGGCCTATGCCGAAACCAAGGTTCGGATAGGCATGACCGTATCGACCTTCATCGGTTCGGCAGCCCTGTTCAGTGCCATGAAGAAGGGCCTGTTCGAAAAGGAAGGCATCGACATCGAGGTGAAACCCTTCATCCAGTCCAGTCAGAAGTACGACACCTTCAAGGGTGGCGCGATCGACATGGATATCGACATGAATGCGGTAGCCTCTGCCCAACTCCAAGCGGCCGGCGTCCCCTTCGTGGTGGTGAAGGCGATGGTACCGGCGGACATCTGGGCCGTGGTCGTCCGCAACGACTCCACGATCAGTACGCCCGAGGGCTTCAAGGGCAAAAAGTACGGTGTCGTTTCGCTGTCGGGCACCAACTACGGCGTGACCCACATGGCGTTCAAGGTTGCCGGTGTGGACCTGATACGCGACGTCAAAGTCTCCACCCTGCCCCCGGCGGCCCTGCTGACCGCTCTGGAGAGTGGCGAAATCGATGGCGCGACCATTTATGAGCCCTACCTGACCAGGGCGTTGAAGTCGGGACGCCTCAAGGAGCTGTTCCGTCCGGGCGCCTATTACCAGGAGGCTTACAAGGAACCCTTCATTGCTCTGGTGATGAGCGCCCGCAAGGACTTCTATGAAGCCAACCGTCCCGTGGTCGCAAAGATCCTGGCCATTCTGGATACGGAGTTGAAAGGGCTCGACGCTTCATTGCCCGCCGCCGCACAGGCGTTTGCCGAGGGACTGCCCGACCTCAAGCTCACGCCGGAAGAAGCCGTCGAATTGCTAAAACCCTATGTCAACAACTACATTGAAGAAAGCAACGATGCTCCGTTCCTGGAAAAAGCGCAGCACTTCTATGACCGCCTGTACGAGATCAAGCAGATTCCCAGGCCCGTCAAAGTAACCGATTTCTGGGTCAAGCCCTAACTCCGAAAGGCTGCGCGAATGTATCTCTGAGAGGAGATGTTTGAACATTGATAGGAGGAACCAATACATGAACAGCTCTGCTAATCAGGCCAATCAACAACGCCAGGCCTTTTATGAGGAAATCAGTCAAGTGGACATGGTTCCTCTATGGGAATCCATTCATTCACTGGTTACGACCAGTCCCGAGATCAAGTACGCCTCGCATCTGTGGAAGTACGCTCAGGTCAGGCCCTACCTGATGCGCAGCGGCGAGCTCATTGGTGCGCGCGAAGCCATACGGCGGGTGCTTGTGCTGGAAAATCCCACGTTGCGTGGCACATTCGTCATCACGCCCACGCTGTATGCGGGGCTGCAATTGATCCTGCCCGGAGAAGTGGCTCCCAGCCACCGTCACACCCAGTCTGCCTTGCGCTTCATCGTGGAAGGGGAGGGAGGATTCACTGCTGTGGATGGCGAGCGCACCATGATGCACGAAGGCGATCTGATCCTGACCCCTCAGTGGCGCTGGCATGACCATGGCCATGTGGGCAATGAACCCATGGTATGGCTGGATGCGCTCGATCTGCCCATGGTCAACAACCTGGGAGCGGCATTCGCGGAGACTTACCCTGAAGAGCAGCAACCGGTAACGCGTCCGGAAGATGATTTCGTGGCGCGTTATGCCACAAACATGATGCCGCTGCGGTATCAATCGGGCAATACTTCACCCATTTTCAACTATCGCTATGACCGCAGTCGTGAGGCACTGGAGCAACTGCGCAAAAATGGCCCGATGGACGAGTACGAAGGGTTCAAGCTGCGTTACATCAATCCGACCAACGGCAAGGACACCATGCCCACCATCGCCACGTTTCTACAACTACTGCCCAAGGGTTTTAGCGGCAAGAAGGCGCGCAGCACTGATGGTACGGTCTATCACGTGGTGGAAGGCCAAGGCAAGGCGCACGTCGGCGAAAAGACCTTCGAGTTCACCAAGAAGGATGTCTTCGTAGCGCCCTCATGGGAACCGATCAGTTTTGAAGCGTTGAATGACACGGTGCTGTTCAGCTTTTCGGATCGCCCGCTGCAGGAGGCGCTCGGGTTGCTGCGTGAGGCACGCGCGTAACCGCATAAACACCAATAAAGGAAACCAGCCATGACCGAATATACTTTTCCTCCCGATGCGCCAGTGGGCGTGCCGGTTGTCGGCAACGACAAACTATTTCCCGTGCGACGCGTGTATTGCGTAGGGCGCAACTATGCGGCACATGCCCGTGAAATGGGATTTGACCCCGACCGCGAACCCCCCTTCTTTTTCTGCAAACCGGCCGATGCAGTCGTGCCCGTAAACACCGGAACGACGCTGTCTGTGCCTTATCCGGCGCAAACGAAAGATTTTCACTATGAAGTCGAACTGGTGGTTGCCATAGGCAAGGGCGGCAGCGACATTTCCGAGTCCGACGCATTGAGCCATGTATTCGGTTATGCAACCGGACTCGACATGACGCGGCGTGATCTGCAGATGGAAATGCGCAAGATGGGACGTCCGTGGGAAATTGGCAAAGCCTTTGATCTTTCGGCGCCAATTGCACCGATCCATCCGGCCGAGCAAGCGGGGGATATTCACAGTGCGGCGCTATGGTTGAAAGTCAATGGAGAGGACAAACAGCGTAGCAACGTCAACTGCCTGATTTGGTCCGTGGCCGAGACCATTAGTTATCTGTCCCGGTATTTCGGGCTCGAAGCGGGTGATCTGATCTACACCGGTACCCCCGAAGGGGTCGGACCTGTGGTCAAGGGGGATCTGATGGAATGCAGCGTGGATGGATTGACGCCGCTGCACGTGAAAATCGTCTGATACGCCTACATCTGCCGTGCGAGCCTCGTGATCGTCATGCGAAGCAGCACTGCGGTTATTGGCAAGGCATCAGCAGTGCATTGACTGGAAAGGAGAGGTGAACAGCCATGAGAAAAAAGGCAATCGTGGTCGGTGGCGGTATTGGCGGGGCCGCGGCGTCCCTGGCACTGGCGCGTTGCGGTATCGAGGTACTGCTGCTGGAGCAGGCGCATGAGATCGGGGAGATCGGCGCGGGAATCCAGTTGGGTCCCAACGCGTTCGCTGCTCTGGATAGCCTGGGCGTCGGCGAGGTGGCACGTTCACGCGCAGTGTTTACCGATCACATCACGATGATGGATGCCGTGGATGGGAAACAGGTTGTTCGCGTGGACACCGGCCAAGCGTTCCGCGACTGCTTCGGCGGCCCCTATGCCGTAATTCATCGCGTGGATATCCATGCCAGCGTGTGGGAGGCGGCGAAGGTACATCCGTTGATCGAGTATCGGATTTCCACCAGGGTGATGCAGGTATACTCTGACGAAAAAAGTGTGCGTGCGACCGACGCCGAGGGCAATGTATATGAAGCGGACATGCTCATCGGTGCCGATGGCGGCAAGTCCGTGGTGCGTCAGTACACCGTCGGCGACGGTCCGCGGGTGACTGGCCATGTGGTTTACCGTGCAGTGATCGAGCGTGACAACATGCCCGAGGATCTGCGCATCAATGCACCGGTGTTGTGGGCAGGGCCGCGCTGCCATCTGGTGCACTACCCGTTGCGAGGCGGTTCGCAATACAACCTGGTGGTGACCTTCCACAGTCGTCAACAAGAATCGTGGGGGGTGACCGATGGCAGCAAGGAAGAAGTGCTTTCCTATTTTCAGGGGATTCATCCGCGGCCGGCACAGATGCTGGACAAACCGACTGCATGGCGGCGTTGGGCGACAGCAGACAAAGAACCCGTGCCTGCCTGGGGGCTTGGTGCGGTGACGCTGCTGGGAGATGCGGCCCACCCGGTGGCGCAATACATGGCTCAAGGCGCATGCATGGCGCTGGAGGACGCCGTGACACTGGGAGCCGCGATCCGCCGATGCGAGGGTGACAATATCCGCGCCGCGTTGCAGCTGTATGAGTCCGTACGCATTCCCCGTACGGCGCGTATTGTATTGTCCACCCGTGAAATGGGGCGTTTGTACCACGCGCAAGGTGTCGAACGCCAGGTGCGCAACCTGATCTGGAAAGGCAAATCGCAGGACTTTTTCTACCAGGCGTTGGACTGGCTGTATGGCTGGAAAGAGGAAAACTGCCTGACTCCACGTTGACCAGGATAGGGATGGGCGGGCTGCCCGGAAGTTCCAGCCTGACTCCTTGGGGTTTGCCGAATCCGCTCCCCATCCCCATGAATGCTCGATCAGAGTAAAAAATGATGAGTTCAATAGAGGACAAGGCATGAAACTTTACAGCTTCTTCAATAGTTCGGCTTCTTATCGTGTGCGTATTGCCCTGGCACTAAAAGGCATAGGCTATGAAATACAAGGCGTCAATATTCGGGGCGGAAAGCAAAGCGAGCCGCATTACCTAAGGCTCAACCCGATGGCTTTGGTGCCGACGTTGGACGGCATTCCTGAAGGGAGTGTCGGGCAATCATTGGCCATCATCGATTACCTGGATCGGAAGTATCCGAACCCCTGCCTTCTTCCTGAAGATGCCGAACAGCGGGCGCGGGTGTTGGAAATCGCCTATGCCATTGCTTGTGACATTCATCCACTCAACAATATGCGTGTTTTAAAGTACCTCAATGATGTTTTGCATGTGAGTCCGGAACAAAAGCAGGCATGGTACGAGAAGTGGATCGCGGATGGGTTGCATGCGATAGAGCAGTTGCTTGCCAAAACCAAGGTTGGCCGGTTCTGTGTGGGAGATGCGCCGACACTTGCAGATTGCTGCCTGATTCCGCAATGGGCAAATGCTACACGCATGAATTGCGATTTGAGGCCATACTCATTGTGTCGTGAGGTGAGCGATTATTGCATGACCCTGTCGGCATTCAAGGCTGCCGCACCGGAAAATCAGCCTGATTATATTGGGTCGTAAATTCTATGGCCGAGTAATCCTGCCGGATTGCAACCGGATACGGCTTACATTCTCGCCAACATTCCACCATCGACCGCCAACGTCAGGCCGTTGATGAACGATCGCCACCGGCAAGGCAAGGAACAGCACGGCCGGCGCAATATCATCGGGAGTTGCCCAACGGCTACAGGGGACCGGTTGCGGCAAACGGTTTTCGAAGTCCGGTTGCCGTTGCAGCGCTTCGGTAAATTGGGTGCGCACGAACCCTGGCGCCATTGCGTTTGCCACGATACCGTAGGGCGCATATTCCGCGGCTAGAGCCTTTTTGATTTATTCAGTCTCCAGAGTACCGGCGCGGTTCAGGGTTTTGGACGTTGTTCAGATACATATCCACCAGACTGGCCGCGCGTTTTCTGTGGCCGACGTGTAGAGGTGATTCCGCATGAAACTCTATGTTCAGATCAGTAGCAGGACCGTTGCCCAGCGCCACCGCGAGCGCGACGAGTACGTCCTGCTATGTTTGGCTTCATTGCTGCTCAGCCCGCCGGAGTTGTGGGCGTGAGCCTTTTACTTCGATGCCTCTTTGGGGCATCAAAAGCCTTAGTAATATTTCTCCATCGGGGTTGAACCAGAAAATATCGCTCAACCATGAGCGGAGCACCGGGCCTTGCCTCCAACGGTTGAGATATGGAGGTAGAGACTATCGAAATCGGCGACGGTGTATGGTTTTCCGGTGGCCTTGGCCTGCCGGACCGTCACGTCGGTGAGCATGTGTCCAACTCCTGAAAAGCGAGTTGGGTGCCATGTTCGTTACCGGAGCCCGGCTCCTCCAGCTACAATGCGCAACGAAGGTTCGCCGCATTGATGTACCACTAAATGTACCGGTTGGGACCGGCTGTCAGTGGATTTCGCTGAATGTCACTGGATCGAGAACGGATGAAAATCCTTTCTATATCAGTGGCTTGCAACACTCTTTGGAGTTCGGTGGAAATCCTTGGAAAGTTGACGTGGAGCGGGTGAAGGGAATCGAACCCTCGTATGCAGCTTGGGAAGCTACCGTTCTACCATTGAACTACACCCGCTTTAAACTTCAGCGAGAAATGATAACATTTTCTCCGTCAGATTGTGGTTAAGTGGACCTTTCTTCGCCCGATGTTTCCAAAATAAACAGCTGCATTCAACTGCGCTCTCTTCGGGAGTTTTCAAAAAACGTACGGAAAGCATTCGGGAAATCATGTCGCCGCAGCCGCAGCATGGCTGCGGTTCTAATTTTTAAGGAAACGATTGATCGTGAGCCAGCCAATCATTGCAAACAGCAAGTTCGTTCCCCATGAAACCGTTGCCGCCTGGGCGGCCGCATGCCTCGAGTCTCTCGGCATGGTGGCGGACGATGCGCAGCGACTTGCCGACAGCCTGGTGCAAACCAGTTTATGGGGGATCGATTCGCACGGCATTGCCCGCCTGCCGCACTATATGGAGCGGATCTCGCGCGGTTCGATCAAGGCGCGGCCGAATATTCTTGTCAAGGAAACCGGCGCCTCGACGGCGCAGGTACATGGCGATCACGGGCAGGGCATCGTCGTCGGCCATCGGGCCGCTACGCTGGCGGCCGAGTTGGCGCGCAAGTCGGGGATCGGTGCGGTCGGCGTGACGGACTCTTCGCACTGTGGAGCGATGGCGCTGTATACCCGGCCGGCGGCGCGGAGCGGACTGATCGCCATCGCCTTTACGCACGCGGATGGCATCGTCGCACCGTATGGCGGAACGCGGCCGTTCTTCGGCACTAACCCGATCGCCATCGCCTTTCCGCGCGAGGGGCACGAGCCCGCTTGCCTGGACATGGCAACTTCGTCGATTCCGTTCAACCGTGTTATCAACGCACGGCGCGAGGGGCACCCGCTGCCGCAGGATGTTGCCTACGATGCCGACGGCCGTCTGACGACCGACGCGCATGCCGCGCGTGCCTTGACGCCGCTGGGTGGTGCCGAATACGGTTACAAGGGCTACGGGCTGGCGCTGATGGTCGACCTCCTGTGCGGGCCGCTGAATGGAAATCCTTACGGACCGACGATCTCCAACATGTTTAACGCCATGGACGAATATCGGCATCTCGGAGCGTTTTTCCTGATGCTCGACCCGATGCGTTTTGCCGGCGGTCCGATGCTGGCCGCCACGGTGGAACAGATTGCGCGGGCGCTGGCAGGCGAGCCGGGATCGCCGCTCATGCCGGGCGATCCGGAACTGGCCGAAGAGGCTGTCCGGCGCCTGAAAGGCATCCCGATCGAGCCCGTGCTGGCCGAGCAGATGCGCGAATGGAGCGCGCGCTTGAAGGTGGCAAATCTGCCCGAGGCATTGCGCGACGCCTGATTCTTTTTCAAAAATAAGTGGCGGTTAGGCTTCGCCGGGTTTTTTGCGGCCGAGGCGCCGCCTCGCGGCGTGTTAAAATTCTTTCCCTTTGCCCTGCCTGCGATAGCGGCCGGGGCGCGATGTTTTTTATCACGGAGAACTCTTCGATGTACCAGTCTGCCCTGATCCCGGATCTGTATGCGCGCGGCCTGATTGCCCAGATGACGGATGCCAAAGCGCTCGATGAACTGCTGGCCAGGGAGTCAACAACGCTGTATTGCGGCTTCGATCCGACGGCGGACAGCCTGCATCTGGGGCATCTGGTACCGGTGCTGCTGCTCAGGCGTTTCCAGCAGGCCGGCCACAAGCCGATTGCGCTGGTGGGCGGGGCGACCGGCATGATCGGCGACCCGAGCTTCAAGGCGACGGAGCGCAAGCTGAACACGCCGGAAGTGATCGCCGGCTGGGTGGAGAAGATCCGCGGCCAGGTCGCGCCATTTCTCGATTTCGACGGACCGAACGCGGCCATCATGGCCAATAATTACGACTGGTTCGGCGGCATGGGCGCGCTCGAGTTTCTGCGCGACATCGGCAAACACTTCTCGGTCAACGCGATGATCAAGAAAGAGTCCGTGCAGCAGCGCATCAACCGCGACGAAGTGGGGATTTCCTATACCGAGTTTTCCTACAGTCTGCTACAGGGCTACGATTTCGCCGAGCTCAACCGCCGTTACAACTGCGCGTTGCAGATCGGCGGTTCAGACCAGTGGGGAAACATCACCGCCGGGGCCGACCTGACGCGCCGGCTGAACCAGAAACAGGTTTTCGGCTTGACGCTGCCGCTCGTTACCAAGGCCGACGGAACCAAATTCGGCAAGACCGAATCGGGCGCGGTCTGGCTCGACGCGAAGAAAACTTCGCCCTACGCCTTCTACCAGTTCTGGTTGAACACGGCCGACGCCGACGTGTACAAATTCCTGCGCTATTTCACCTTCCTTTCCGTCGCCGAGATCGAAGACATCGAAGCGGCGGACAAGGCCAGCGGGCAGAAGCCGGAAGCCCAGCGCATTCTGGCCGAGCAGGCAACCGAGCTGGTGCACGGCAAGGCTGCGCTGGAGGCAGCGCGGCGCATCAGCCAGAGCCTTTTCTCAGGCAGCCTGGAGGCTTTGACCGAGTCGGATTTCGAGCAGCTGGCGCAGGACGGCGTACCCGGCGTGGCGCTGGAAAAATCGG
>JAVBSG010000079.1:0-5684 GCA_031547245.1 Propionivibrio sp. | reverse complement strand
TTTCACTTTGGCGGGTGCCCACAGGCTGGGAGCGGGCATTTCGTGATCCATGCCGCCTGGCAGCGCATCAAGCGAGCGGGTGGCCATGAAGTCGGACTGGATGTAGCCGGTGAAGCCCCAATCGTCGCGCAGGATCTTGTTCTGCATCTCATCGTTTTCGCAGGCCTGCGCGCCATTGAGATAATTGTAGGCGCACATGATCGAGCCGACCTTGGCGTCCTTCACCGCCATCTCGAATGGCAGCAGATAGATTTCGCGCAGCACCTGGTCGTCGACCACTGAATAGGTTTTCTGGCGCATCGTTTCCTGCTCGTTGGCCACGAAGTGCTTGGGCATGGCGATCAGCCCGGCGGCCTGGATGGCCTTGGATTCTTCGACGGCCATGGTGCCGGAGAGGAAGGGATCCTCGCCGAAGTATTCGAAGTTGCGCCCGAGCAACGGACTGCGCGCCATGTTGATGCCCGGCGCTTCGAAGACGTCGAGCGCCAAATTGTTCATCTCCGTGGCGATGACGTCGCCGTATTGCTTGGCGGTGGCACGGTCGAAGGAGGCGGCCATGGCAATTGCCGAGGGCAGCGCCGTCGCTTTGGCAGAAAATTCTGTGGTCAGCGGCTGTGCCGTGCCGAGAGGGGCGCAGTCGTTCTGCCCGACGCCGACCGGGCCGTTGGTGATGCGCAGGGTGCGGATGCCTAGTCTTGGAATGTCTTTCACATGCCGGCCGCCGAAACAGTCGGGCAGTTCGGGAACGACCGTATTGCCGGCGCCGGTGAGCTGATCGAGTTTCTCGTCCTCGGTCATCGCGGCGATGACTTCCTTGGCGCGCTGCTTGGCGATGGTTTCCTTGGCTTCGTCGGTCGCTGCCGCGTTCTGTGCTGCGACGATCTGCGGGTCGAACCAGGACGGGCCGGTGTAGGGCTCTTCGCCGCCGTTATCCCCTCCGCCGTTGTCGCCACCACCATTGTCTCCACCGCCGTTATCTCCACCGCTACCGCCACCGGCCACGACGCTGCCGTGACCGCCTCCACCGCCGCCGCAGGCGACCAGGCCAAACGACAATGCCAAGGCAATGGCGATGCTCAATGCGGTTTTACGGGTGTTCAGTCCCTCCATCTCATTTCTCCCTTCGTTCTCCGGTTAAGATTCCTGGCGCAATACGGGAAACGGGCATGCTCAATCGTTCTTCAGAGCGGGAGCGTGTTTACTCCATCCCTGTTGAACTTGTATTCTAGTATTGCGTTTGTGAGGTCCATTCTTCCCTTTATGACTCCGGCTTGTCCAATGCCTTATTGGCATGAGGTCCATGCCGCGGGATAATGAAGGTCTGCAACACCATGCATAAAACGACAAAAATCCGGCGTGGCTCGCGTATAGGTGCTTGAAAATTCAGGGAGATGACGATTGGAAACCCGTTCGCTGCTTTATTTCATTGCCGTGGCCGAGGAAAAGAATATCGGCCGCGCCGCTTTGCGGCTGCACATTACTCAGCCGGCCTTGACGCGGCAGATCCAGTCGCTGGAAGACGAGGTGGGCGTGCCGCTGTTTACGCGTACCGTATCGGGGATGGAGATCACGCCTGCGGGCAGCGCCTTGTTGCTGCATGCGCGAACCATCCAGGCCGAGCTGGCGCAGGCCAAGCTGCATGTGAAGCATGCGGAACAAAAGGTGCGCCAGCCCTTCGATATCGGCGTCTACGGTTCGGCGATTTTCAATATCGTTCCGCAGCTGCTGGGCGAATTCTCGAAAAGAAATCCGCATGCCGAATTGCGGCTGCATAACGTTCGCAAAGACCGGCAAATTGCCATGTTGCGCCAGGGAGCGCTCCAGATCGCTTTCGACCGCTATCTGCCGCGGGAGGCGGATCTGGCCTATGAACGCGTTCATCGCGAGCAGCTCTGTGTCGCCTTGCACAAGGACCATCCGCTGGCGGCGAAGGAAGTCATAGACATCGACGATCTGGCCGACGAGCCGCGTGTCGGCGCGGCGTCCGATATCGAGATGGAATCGAAGCTGTCCCAGGTGTTCGGGTTCATGCCCCGCGTGACCCACCGGGCGGACGACGTGTTGACCTCGCTGACCCTGGTGAGCTGCGGGCTTTGCATTACCTTCGCACCTCATTCGCTGCAGGCGATCAATATGCCGAATGTCGTGTACCGCCCATGCCGGGGTGCGCCTCCGATCCCCTTCGATCTCATGTGCATGTACCGCAAGGACGACCGCTCCGAGCTGCTTCAGGAGATGCTGGCAACGGTCAGAGGGTTCCGCGAGGAACGTAGCAGCGATGCGGCGTGACGCCCGTGTACCAGGGGATCGGCAGGGTGTTTTTCAGAGAGCGGCGCAGGATCGAGGAAAGCAACAAAACTATTTTTAAGTTTGTATAATGCCTTGAAAATAATTTGAACAAATAGCGCCGATTCTTCCTTTTTGCTCGATGCCACGATGCATTCATCGCGGCATCGATGGGGTCGGCGCTGTTTTACATGGCAGGGGGATCATGAAAAACAAGAAATTCAGCGAGGGGCTGGCTGTTTTCGAGAACACCGTGTCCGTTCTTCTCGTGTGCGTCATCTCATTTACCGTTTTCTTCCAGGTGCTTTCCCGTTTCATCCTGAAGGTGCCGTTGTCATGGACAGAGGAGCTTTCGCGCTTCGCGCTGATCTGGCTGACGTTTATTGCCGCATCGGTCGCCTTGCGCGAGAACGGGCACTTCGCCGTCGAGGTAGTGGTGCACAAATTGCCGCCGGGGAAACGCAAATACTACCAGGCGGGAATCATGGCGCTCATGCTGGTGTATCTTTCCGTCATGTTCTATACGGGGCTGGAACTGCTTCCGATCGCGCACATGCAGGAGTCCGCCGCGCTCGACGTGCATATGAGCTACGTCTACCTTGCCATTCCCATCGGGGCAGCGCTGATGATCGTCAATACCCTGCTGAGAATCTTCCATACCCTGCAATCGGATGACTAGGTGACGCCATGCTTTTCTTTACACTATTTGCGATTCTTCTGGTCTTCGGCGTCCCCATCGCGTTCAGCATGGGGCTGTCCGGGCTGGTCTACCTGCTGCTGTCCGATGTTCCGCTGGCGGCCATTCCGCAGGAGATTTTGGGCGGCGTCAATTCCTTCACGCTGCTGGCCATCCCGCTCTACATCTTTGCCGGCGAGCTGATGGAAACCGGCGGCATTTCGCGGCGCATCCTGGAACTGGCGAACAACATGGTCGGCCACGTCCGCGGGGGGCTGGGCCACGTGGTGGTGGTGGCGACCGTGCTGCTTTCCGGGATTTCCGGGTCGTCGACGGCGGATACGGCAGCTATCGGCACGGCCATGATTCCCACGATGGAGAAAAAAGGGTATCGACGGGAAAAGGCCGTGGCTATCGTGGCGGCCTGCGGCGGCATGGACATTCTGGTGCCTCCGTGCCTGACGATGATCATTCTCGGCGGTGTCGCCAACCTGTCGGTCGAGTCGCTCTTTTTCGGCGGCCTGATACCGGCGCTGGTGATGGCGCTGGCCCTGATGGTGGTGATCTATTTCGATGCCCTGAAGAATCATATTCCGAAGAGCTCGTGGCGCGGATTCAAGGCGATCGGCGTCTCCTTCGTGCAGGCTTTCTGGGCCTTGATGATTCCGGTCATCATCCTTGGCGGTATCCGCGTCGGCGCGTTTACGGCGACCGAAGGCGCCGTCGTGGCCGTGGTCTATTCGCTCATCATCGCGCTGTTCGTCTATAGGGAAGTCAAGCCCGGCGAGGTCTATGGGATCATCCTGAAATCGGCGAAAACGACCGGTTCCATCATGTTCCTCGTCGGCTCGGCCTCGCTGTTCGCCTGGATCACTGCGCGCGAGCAGATTCCCAACAAGCTGCTGGCCTTCATGACCGACTTTTCGAGCACGCCGTTCCTGTTCCTGCTGATCGTCAACGTCGTGTTCCTGATCCTCGGCGCCGTGCTCGAAGGTGCGCCGGCCGTCATCATCCTGACGCCGATCTTCATGCCGATGGCGCTCAAGTTCGGCATCGATCCGATCCATTTCGGCATCATCATCATCGCCAATATCGGCGTCGGCTTCCTGTTTCCGCCGGTGGGCCTCTGTTTGCTGGTGGCCTGTTCGGTCGGCAGGGTCAGGGTCGTCGATGTCATCGGGCCGATCATGCCGTATTTCGTTGCATTGATCGGCGCCCTGATGGTCGTGACCTATGTGCCGAACATCGTTTTGTGGCTGCCCAAGCTTGTGGGCTACGTACCCAAGGGGACTTTTTCCGGCATCATGGGGTTGTTCTGATACGTTCCGTTTATCTACCAGAGGAGGGTTGTATGAAATTACAAAAACTGCTGCTGTCGGCTGCGATCGCCTTGTCGCTGGGGGTTGCCGGCCCCGCTCTTGCCCAGGATAAGATCACCATCAAGGCGGCGCACACGACCAGCGAGGACTATCCTTACCAGATCGGATTCCTGGCCATGGCCAAGTCGCTGAACGAGAAAACGGGCGGCAAGGTCGACATGCAGGTCTTCCCCAACGGCGCACTCGGCGGCGATGAGCGCAAGGTGCTCGAATCGGTCCAGCTGCAAACGATCGGCATGACCGTCGTCAACGGCGCCGTCATCTCCAACTTCACGAAGAAGGCGGATGTGTTCAACCTGCCGTTCATTTTCCGCGACGTCAATCACTTGTTTGCCGCCATGGACGGCCAGCCGGGCCAGATCATCTCCGGCGAACTCGAGAAGAAGGGGTTCAAGGTCATCGCCTGGTATGCCAACCCCGAGCGCCACCTGTTCACCACCAAGAAGCAGATCCTCAAACTCGAAGACCTGAAGGGCCTGAAAATCCGCGTGACGCAAAGCCCGGTTTCCATCGAAACCTTCAAGGCGCTGGGCGCGCTGCCGACGCCGATGGCTTTCGGCGAGCTTTATTCCGGCCTGCAGCAGGAAGTGGTCGACGGCGGAGAGAACGATTGGTTCGGCATCCGCGGAATGAAGTTCTATGAAGTGGCCAAGAACATCGCGCTGACCGGCCACTTCATGGTGGCTTGCCCGGTCGTCGTGAACAAGAGCTGGTACGAGAAGCTTCCGGCAGCGACGAAGAAATCCTTCGACGAAGCTGCCGCCATCGGCCAGAAGGCGATGCGCGACTACATGATCAACGAAACAGCCAAGATCCAGAAAGAAGTCGAAGCCAAGGGCGGTAAAGTGGCAGCAGTCACCGACATCGAAAAGTGGCGCGAAGCCACCAAGCCGGTTTATCCGATGTTCTATGACACGATCGGCAAGGACCTGATCGAGATGGTGATCAACACCAAGTAATATTTCGGCACCCGCTTCTACGCAGTACAAACAGAAGCCCCGTCTGCGGTGCAGCAGACGGGGCTTCATCTTTGTCTATGTAAAAACAGTGCCGATCGAGGCGGTTCTCGAAAGTCTTGGGTGTTTTCACGGACATCTGAGGGAATGGGCTGAAGGGGGCGCAAGCACGACATGGCTGGCAAGGCCGTCGGGTCGATGCGTCCGGAATGACGGTTTCCTTTCTGGGTACGAACTGCGTATTCGGTGCGTTGTTTGAACCAGCGAAATAAAAATCCCCTGCCAAGGCAGGGGATCGCTAAGGATGACATCTGCGCTGGATGAGGGCGCAGGCTTGTTTTAGTCTTAGAACATGTACTTCGTCCCGATCATGGCTTCGTAGCGGTC
>JAVBSG010000129.1:0-2896 GCA_031547245.1 Propionivibrio sp. | reverse complement strand
TGACGACCACGAAATTCTGGTCGATGCGCACGATCTCGGCGGTGATGACTTCGCCCTGGCGCATTTCCTGACGGCTGAGGCTGGCCTCGAAAAGGTCAGCAAAACTTTCCTGCATAATGGGATTGGTTGACATAGGTAAATAAAAGTAACCGCATACTCATGGGTTGGTTGAACCACGCCGCCGTTCATGGAAAATCCACTCGGGCGACACCGAAACGGCGGGCACCATGCCTGCCGCCTGCTGCTTATTCCAATCTACATCAGAACCGATAGCCTTGCTGTACCACGGCACTGCCCGCGGCCTGCCGAAAGCGCTCCGCTTCCAATGCGAATCGGAATTACTCTGACTCTGACTGCCCGCCCCCGTTCCACGCCAGAACCTGCATCACGGTCTGCGCGATGGTCAGCTCGGAGGTGTCGAGCAGGTGAGCTCCCTTGCTCTGCTGCAATGGCGCCACGCTACGTTGACTGTCACGCAGGTCGCGTTCGCGCAAATCCAGCAAAAGAGGATCAATGTTAGCAGTGATTCCTTTTTCCATCAACTGCTTATATCGTCTTTGCGCGCGCACTTCGACGCTGGCCGTGAGGAATATTTTCGTCCGCGCATCCGGAAACACCACGGATGCCATGTCCCGGCCGTCGGCCACCAGCCCCGGCGCGCGCCGGAACAGGCGCTGCCGGAACAGCAGGGCGCGGCGCACGGCCGGCAGGGCGGCGATGCGCGAAGCGCCGGCGGAAATATCCTCGTGGCGGATGGCGTCGCCGACTTCCTCGCCGGCCAGAAGAATCGAATTCTCGCCGAACTCCGCATCCAGTCCCGCCGCCACGGTCTCGACGGCCGCTTCGTCGTCCCAGGCGATACCGGCCCTTTTTGCCGCTAGCGCGGTCAGGCGGTAAATCGCCCCGGAATCCAGATAATGCCAGCCCAGCTCCGCCGCCACCCGCGCGGCGATCGTACCCTTGCCGGAAGCCGATGGCCCGTCGATGGCGATCACCGGCGCGGGCTGCACGACGGTGAGGAAGCGTGCGAAATAGTCGGGGAAGGTTTTCGCCACGCACCCCGGATCGTTGATCCTGACGGGAACGCCCCGCGCAGCCAGCGAAAAACACATGGCCATGCGGTGATCGTCATAGGTGTCGATGCCGCAATGCGGCGCAGACACGGTAGCGGGCGGTATGATGCGCAGATAGTCGCTACCCTCTTCCACGGTAGCGCCAAACTTGCGCAATTCGGTCGCCATCGCCGCAATGCGGTCGGTTTCCTTGACCCGCCAGCTGGCGATGCCGCGTAGCGTCGTTTCCCCTTCGGCGAACAGCGCCAGCGGCGCAAGCGTCATGGCCGCGTCCGGAATGGCGTTGCAGTCCACCGAAATGCCCTGCAATCTGCCCTGGGCCGGCGCGCGGGCCTCGACCCAGTCCCCGCCCATGTCGATGCGCGCACCCATCAGCTTTAGCGCTTCGGCAAAACGCAGGTCGCCCTGGATCGAGTCCCGGCCGACGCCCTCGACGCGCAACGGCCCGCCGCCCAAGGCCCCGAGCGCCAGAAAATAGGACGCGGAAGAAGCATCGCCCTCGATCTGAACCGCTCCGGGCGAACGGTAGACGCTGCCGGCCGGCACGACGAAGCGCTGCCAACCGTCGCGCCGGACCGTGACGCCGAAACGCGCCATCGCCGCCAGGGTGATCTCCACGTACGGCCGGGAAATCAGTTCGCCGACGACCTCGACCGCCGTTTCTCCGCCGGTCAGCGGCAAGGCCATCAGCAGCCCGCTCAGGAACTGGCTCGACACGTCGCCGCGGATGCGCACCGTGCCGGCGGGCTTAAGCGCCGCCGGGCGAATCTGCAAGGGCGGAAAGCCTTCGCTGCCTTCATAGGCGATGTCGGCGCCGATCTGGCGCAGCGCATCGACGAGGTCGCCGATCGGCCGTTCGTGCATGCGCGGCACGCCGTAAAGACGGTAATCGCCGCCGCTCAACGCCAGCACCGCCGTCAGCGACCGGAACGCCGTGCCGGCGTTGCCGAGGAACAATTCCGCCCGAAGATTGGGGAAGCGGCCGCCGATGCCCCGGACCCGCCAGTCGCCGCTCTCCCCTGAAGCGATTTCCACGCCCAGCGCCGTGAGCGCTTCGCGCATGCGCGCCGTATCGTCCGATTCGAGCAGGCCGCGCACCTCGGTTTCGCCTTCGGCCAGCGCGGCCAGCAGCAGCACGCGGTTGGAGATGCTCTTGGAGCCGGGCAGCCTGACCGCCCCCCGCGCGGACAGAAACTCCGGCAGGTCGATGAATTCTATGTCGCTCATTTTCGCTTATTTCGTCTGGTTGCCGCCCCAGGCACGGCGCGCCCTGCGGGCCACATCGAAGGTTTTTTCCAGCGCCGCGCCGTCGCCGGCCTGCAGGACGCCGTGCAGTTCGGCAAGCTGCGCCTGGTAGCGCTCCAGTTCGCCGAGCAGCGCCTTGCGGTTGGCGAGGCAGATGTCCCGCCACATTTCCGGGTGGCTGGCAGCGATCCGCGTGAAATCGCGAAAGCCGCTGGCGGCAAAATGGAAGTACAGCTCGCTGTCCTGGCGCACGGCCAGATCATGCACCAGCGCGAACGACAAAAGATGCGGCAGATGGCTCACCGCCGCGAAGATGCGGTCGTGCTCCTCCGGCGTCAGCGTGAAGATCTGCGCGCCGCACCATTCCCAGGCCGAGCGCACGCGCGCCACGTCGAGCACCGAATTCTCAGGCAGCGGCGCCAGCACGACCTTTTTGCCCTGATAGAGATCGGAGCGCGCCGCCGCGCCCCCGCAGTTCTCCCCGCCCGCAAACGGATTAGCCGGCACGAACAGCCCGACACGCAAGCCGAAATGCACGCGCGCCCCCGCCCCTACGAACCTCTAGGTGCTCACGCACA
>JAVBSG010000021.1:0-52724 GCA_031547245.1 Propionivibrio sp. | reverse complement strand
AGCTTGGGGTGGCGCTGCCGAACACGGCGACGTGCCAGGAGCTGTTCAACACCTGCGCGGCGCACGGCGGCAGTGCCTGGGACCACTCAGGCATGGTGCGGGCGCTGGAAATCATGGCCAATTTTGAAATCGGGCAGAAGGCGTAGATTCCGCGGCCAAGGGGCGAGGCAGGAAATGTGGATAGAATAATGGCGGGAGCGTGTATTGGATACCACCTTCTTCACCTCGAAACCTCAAGCGGATGTGCTGCCATGAAAACCCTGACATTGCCCTGCGGCGAAAAAATACCCGTTCTCGGAATGGGAACCTGGATGATCGGCGAACGGGCAGGGCGCCGCGCCGCCGAAATCGCGTCGCTGCAGCATGGCATCGATCTTGGCATGACGCTGATCGACACGGCCGAGATGTACGGCGACGGCGCTTCCGAAACGCTTGTCGGCGAGGCGATCCGCGGGAGGCGCGAGCAGGTTTTCCTGGTCAGCAAGGTTTATCCGTTCAACGCCGGCGGGAAGACGATGATCAAGGCCTGCGAAGGCAGCCTGAAGCGCCTTGGCGTGGATTGCCTCGATCTTTATCTGCTGCACTGGCGAGGCGATATTCCGCTGGCGGAAACCGTCGAGACCTTCGAGCGGCTGCAGGCGGCCGGCAAGATTCGCCACTGGGGAGTGAGCAATCTCGATGTCGCCGACATGGAGGAGCTTGGCGAGCTGTCCGGTGGCGCGCACTGCCAGACCGACCAGGTTCTCTACAACCTGTCGCGGCGGGGCATCGAGTGGAATCTGCGTCCATGGTGCGCGGCCCGGAACATGCCGGTCATGGCCTACTCGCCGCTCGAACAGGCCCGGCTGCTCAAGAACGCGCGCCTCGACGCGCTGGCCGAACGGCTCGGCGCCACCGCGGCGCAGGTCGCGCTGGCGTGGCTGCTGCGCCAGGATGGTGTCATCGTGATTCCGAAGGCTTCGGACCCGCTGCGGGTGGCGGAAAACTTCAAGGCGGCGAGCCTTGCGCTCGACGCCGAGGCATTGGCCGCGCTGGATGCGATTTTCCCCGCGCCGCGCGGGCCATGCCGACTGGAAATGCTCTAAATAACGGGAGGAGACAGCAAATGGACGTAAAGACGGAAAAGAAGACTCTGGCGCCGCTGTTGATAAAAATGCATCCGCAGGACAACGTCGCCGTGGTCGTCGGCGATGAGGGACTGGCCGCCGGCACCGACGTCGGCGACGGCGTGGTGCTGCGCGAGCACGTGCCGCAGGCGCACAAGGTGGTGCTCACGCCGCTGAAGAAGGGCGATGCGGTGCGCCGCTACAACGTCACGATCGGCTATGCCAAGGAGGATCTCGCCGCCGGGCGCTGGGTGAACGAACACCTGATGACGATGCCCGAGGCCGTCGAGCTCGATACCGTGCCGCTCGCCACCGTCAAGGGGCCGGCCGCCGAAGCGCTCGCCGGCTATACCTTCGAGGGGTATCGCAATGCCGACGGCTCGGTCGGCACGCGCAACATCTTGGCGATTACCGAAACCGTGCAGTGCGTTGCCGGCGTGCTCGACTACGCCGTCCGCCGGATCAAGGAAGAACTGCTACCGAAATACCCGAACGTCGATGACGTCGTGGCGCTCAACCATACCTACGGCTGCGGCGTGGCAATCGACGCTCCGGCCGCGCCGATCCCGATCCGCACGGTGCGCAACATCAGCATGAATCCGAATTTCGGCAACGAAGTCATGGTCGTGAGCCTCGGCTGCGAGAAGCTGCAGCCCGCGCGGCTGATGCCCGAAGGCGCGATTTCGATCAAAAACGGCGGGGCGCCCGAAGTTATCACGCTGCAGGATGAAAAACACGTCGGCTTCGTGTCGATGGTCGAAGCCATCATGGCCGCGGCGGACAAGCGGCTGGCGCGGCTCAACGCCCGCAAGCGCGAGACCTGCCCGGCCGCCGACCTCATCGTCGGCATACAGTGCGGCGGTTCCGACGCTTTTTCAGGCATCACCGCCAATCCGGCCGTCGGCTTCGCGGCGGACCTGCTGGTGCGGGCCGGGGCGACCGTGATGTTCTCCGAGAACACCGAGGTGCGCGATGGCGCGGACAAGCTCACTTCCCGCGCCGCCACCGAGGAAGTCGCCAAGGAGATCGTGCGCGAACTCGGCTGGTATGACGACTACCTCGAAGCCGGCAGTGTCGACCGCAGCGCCAACACCACGCCGGGCAACAAGAAAGGCGGGCTGTCGAACATCGTCGAAAAAGCGATGGGCTCGATCGTCAAGTCCGGCTCTTCGCCGATCGTCGGCGTGCTTTCACCGGGCCAGAGCCTGCGCGAGAAGGGGCTCAAGGGCGGCCTCGTCTACTGCGCCACGCCCGCCAGCGACTTCATCTGCGGCACCTTGCAGCTGGCCGCCGGCATGAACCTGCATATTTTCACCACCGGACGCGGCACGCCCTACGGGCTGGCCCAATGCCCGGTCATCAAGGTCGCCACGCGTTCCGACTTGGCGCGCCGCTGGCACGACATCATGGACGTCAATGCCGGCCGCATCGCCGAAGGCGAGCTGACGATCGAGGAACTCGGCTGGGAGATTTTCCGCCTCATGCTCGACGTGGCGAGCGGCAGGAAGACCTGGGCCGAACACTGGAAGCTCGAAAACGCGCTGGCGCTTTTCAATCCGGCGCCGGTGACCTGAGATCAACATAATTGGCGAGTAATAGGCGCACCGGATAGCGTCTATTGCCCGCCTTGCGTATCGTAAGTGCATCAGCCGGGTAGCCGTCACGGTCGTATAGCCACGGTTTTCGGTGTGTTTCCGTCCGGCGCGCGATACAATCGGGGGAAAAGCCCCCATCATGGATATTTCCAGTATTTTTGCGCTGTTGACGGCCCTCTCCTGGACAGGCAGCGGGCTTCTTGCCGTCTACCCGGTGCAGCAACTGGGTACGTTTTCATTCAACCGGCTGCGCATGCAGACCGTGTTCGCCACGCTGCTCCTTGCGACATTGATTCATGGCGGCTGGCGGACGCTCAGCCTTGCGCAAGCGGGCACCCTGATGCTTTCCGGCGTCATCGGCATCCTGATCAGCGATTCGCTGCTGTACACGTCGCTGCCCCGCCTCGGCCCGCGCCGCAATTCGATTCTGTTTTCGGTGCACGCGCCGATTACCGCGACGCTCGGTTTCCTTCTGCTCGACGAGCGTTTGAGTTTCCAGTCCATCGCCGGCATCGTCATGGTTGCCGCCGGCGTCGTTCTGGCCATTGCCTTCGGCCGGCGCGCGCGGCAGAAGCACCAGTGGGAGAGCACGAAAGGCTCGCTGTTCACCGGCATCGCCATTGCCCTGGTATCCGCGCTGTTTCACTCAATCAGCGCCCTGATCGCCCGGCCGGTGATGAGCAGCGGCGTCGATCCGGTGGCGGCGTCGTTTGTGCGGGTCAGCACCGCTGCCGTCGTTTTCACGGCGATCGGCTTTCTGCCGCGCTGGCGCAATCGCGTGCCGATTACGCCAAAGCTGTTTCTGCACGCGTTCGGCAGCGGATTTTGCGGCATCAGCCTCGGCATGACCTTCCTGCTCTTTGCGCTGACGCATGGCAAGGTCGGCCTGGTGGCGACGCTGTGTTCGACCACGCCGGTGCTGATCCTGCCGATCATGTGGCTGCTGACGAAAGAGCGGCCCGCCTCCGGCGCGTGGATCGGGGCGGGCCTGGCGGTTGGCGGCATTGCGCTGATTCTCAACCGGTGACGGCGCAGGGATGGAATATCGGCAGGATCACAGCGCGTCGGCTTTGTTCCTAAGCAATTCTGCTTCGGCAGACATCTGCAGCCTGTCATACTCTTCGGCATATTTGTTGAAAACCAATTTGACAGTCGATCGCTCTTTTCCCGTGTAACTGTCTGCAATTGGAATGATTCTTGACAGAAATGGCCAAGCATCTTTGTATTTTTTCTGGTCCCAATAAACAATGGACAGATCGGTCAAGCGCCGGCCGATTTTTATGGGGTCTGGAGCCGGCAATGATTCCTGGAGGCGCAAAGATTCTTTGTAATATTCTTCGGCCTCGACGAATTTTAACAACTGTTTTTCGATTCGGGCGAGATTGTATAGTTCTTGAGACTCCAACTCGGGGCCCAGGTTTCCAATGCGAGTATTGATGTAGGCTCGCCGGCAAGCCTCTTCCGCAATTTCCAGCTGCCCGGTGCGTGCTGCATCCGCGCAAGTTCGAGCGTAGCGCTCCATCGTAATACGGTTCAATGGATTGGCGCACCCGGTAAGAGCAAGGGCAATGATTGAAATCGGCAATAAACGTTTCATGAAACCTCCCAGTTAGCCTTTGGCGATTTTTGATTTTAGGGATGAAAGCCTATCGGATTTTCGATCGACATGCATTGTTCGAAGCTTGTGTCGTCGGCGATCGTATCCAGTCCGCCTTTTATTGAGTGTGGGAAAGCGTCGGCAGAAGCGGCGAACAAGGCTGGAGACGGGTTCAGATTCGCTGTCTGCGAAAAGCCGATAGAATCCGCAGTTCTTTCCTAGCCATTTCCCTTGGCGCACATGCTGGTCGATACTCCCCCTTCCATATTTTCCTACCGCAAATACTGGGCCAAACGCTTTGGCACGGCGCCGTTCCTGCCGATGTCGCGCGTCGAAATGGAGGCGCTCGGCAGGGACTCGTGCAACGTAATTCCGGTAACGGAGAGTTCCTCGCCGCGAAACCCGGTTTTACCTGATCAGCATGCGTGCCGTCTGGATGGCGCGAATGGCGGCTTCGCGGTTGACACGCGGGCGTCCTTCGTCGAGAAGCCTTTGCCAGACGGCGATTGCCTCTTCGTAGCGGGTATTCAGAAAGAGATCCGAGGCTTCGAGCATCAATGCCGTGACTTCTCCCGGATCCTTGGCAAGCGCAGCATCGAGCAATTGGCGAGCCTGCGGGGTGAGCCGCTGCCCCGCCTGATAGTAGAGTACGGTAGCTTTGGCCGCCAGCGTTGAGGCGCTCATTGTGCCTTCTTGCGTGGCCAGCCTGTCGTAGGCTTCGAGCGCCAGGGCAAACTGGTCGCGATAGAGGTAAAGCTGCCCGAGTTGAGCCCAAGCTTCCAGATCCCGGGGGTTGGCCCGGATCAGGGCTTCCAGGCGCTGTTGGGCGGCATCCTTCAGTTCTTCGCCGCCCAGCCCGATCAGGGGGTCCGGTGTGTCGTGCCAGCCCCGCGCCGCTTGCCAGCGTCCGCTTTGCGCATACCAGGCCAGCGGGAGCAGCAATGCAGCGGCCATCAGTCCCTTTACCAGGTAAGGGTAACGAACGGGGGGCCGGGGTGGCGCGGTTATCGCCGCGCGGCGAGTCGAAGTGAATCCCTGCGCGGGTTCCGCTGCCGGCGGCGGAATTTCCCCTGGCGGCGAGCCGCGGCTCATACGCCAAAGAACCCACGAAGCACATAGCAATAAAAGGATCGGGGCTCCCCATAGCAGCGCCGTGCCGGTGTTTAACGGGGGGGAGTAGCGGACGAATTCGCCGAACCTATCCGTCATGTAGGCGATCACTGCCTCGTCGCTTTTGCCGCTGTCTATCTGCTGGTAGACTTCCAGGCGCAGATCCCGGGCGATAGTCGCGTTGGATTCCAGCAGATTCTGGTTCTGGCATTGCGGACAGCGTAGTTCTCTGGCCAAGGCCATGGCTCGGCGCTGACTTTCCAGAGAATGGAATGGGTAGGTGTCAACGGAGACCTCGGCCAGGAGGCAGGAGGCATGGAGCAGCGGCAGCAGGAGGCAGAGCATTTTTTTCAGCTGCGCGAGAGAAATCAGGAACCGCATGTGGCCTCCCTTGCGGCGGCGGTTCTGGCAAGAGCACAGCGAAATGCCCCAAATATGCCGCCTGTCGCCATCAGCAAGGCCCCCAGCCAGACGCAGCTCATCATGGGTTTGTGCTGCAGATGCACGACCCAGGTGCCATCTTTCAGCTTCTCGCCTAGCGTCGCGTGCAGATCGCCGCTCCATCCCCAAGCAATCCCTGTTTCGTTCATGGTCATCGAACGCACTTCGTAATGCCGCCGTTCCGGCATCAGGCGGGTCAGGATGCGGCCACTTTTTTCCACGCGAATCGTAACTTGCTCCGAGGTGTAATTGGGGCCGATCAGCGGCTCGCTTTTTTCCAGCACGAAATCGAAGACCCCCAGCGCATGGGGTTGCCCTTTCGCCATGGCAGCCCAGTTTTCCTCGGAAAACTGGCTGGCCTGCGCCGCGCCCAGCACGGCTAGGCCAACACCGAGATGGGCCAGGTACAGGCCGGCATGCTGCCCTTTGCCGCGGATCAACGCGGCAAGAAGCGAGGCGATGGACCAGCAGGCAAGAATGCTGGCGAGCAGCGTCATCGCGTCGGTTGGCAGGGAATGCCGCAGGCAGAGCCATGTCCCCAATGCCGCGCCGCCAAGAAAATAAGGCCATTGCGCCCGCAGGCTGCCGGCCGATATGCGCTGCCAGCGCAGAAAAGGCAGGAAAGGCAGGATTGCCACCAGCAACAGGCACAGCGGGACGAAAACCTGATTGAAGTACGGCGCGCCGACCGAGATATTGCCGAACCCCAGCATCTGATACAGCAAGGGGTAGAAAGTGCCGAGCAACACGCAGGCGGCGGCGATGCACAACACCGCAACGATCAGGTCCAGCGAACCTTCCTTCGAAAACAAGGCGAAACCGGCGCCGGCTTTTTGGACGGCATGGCCTTTCAACGCGAAAAGCGACAAGGCGAACGTGAGTAGAGCGCCAAGCAGCAGCAACAGCGCTGCTCCCGGGCCGGGGGCCAGTGAAAAGGCATGGACGGAACTCAGCACGCCGGAGCGCACGATGAAAGTTCCCAGCAGGCTGAGGGCGAAGGTGAATATGCACAACAGCAGGACGCTGTAACCGAGGACTCCCCGCTTTTCGTAGGCGATGAGCGCATGCAGCATGGCTGTTCCGAGCAGCCATGGCAGCAAGGAGGCGTTTTCCACCGGATCCCAGAACCACCAGCCGCCCCAGCCCAGCTCGTAGTAGGCCCACCACGACCCCAGCGCGATGCCTATGGTCAGGAAACACCACGCCGCCAGTGCCCAGGGGCGCATCCCGCGGACGAGCGCGCTATCGAGGCGTCCGTGCAACATGGCCGCCAGCGCAAAGGCGAAGCTGACGGAAAAACCGACGTATCCCAAATAGAGCAGGGGCGGATGGAAAATCAGAGCGACATCCTGCAGCATGGGATTGAGGTCGCGCCCTTCGAAAGGTGCGGGAAACTGGCGGGCAAAGGGATTGGAGACAAACAGGGTAAAAAGGGAAAGCGCGGCGACGATCGCCCCCAGGATAGCCAGTACCCGCGCCGTAATCGCGAGCTCGATACGCGGGGAGCGGCAAGCGATCAGCGCCGCCCACAAAGCAATGGCGAAAACGAAGAAGAGCATCGAACCTTCATGTCCGCCCCAAGTGGCCGCCAGTTTGAAAAAAAACGGAAGACGGCTGTTGGAATGCTGGGCGACATAGGCGACAGAAAAATCATCCAGCGCAAAAGCGCTTGACAACAAACCGATAGCGCAGAGTTGCAGTACGAACACCGAGCATGCCAGCGGCCATGCGGCGCGAATGAACTCGCCCCGCCCGAGGCGCAGGCCGATCCATGGCAGGGTGCCTTGCAGGATGGCGAGCGAGGAGGCGAACAGCAGAGCGATGAAACCCAGTTCAGGCAGCAAGAATCCCTCCGCGGTGGCTATCTTTCTGCCATGATGCCTTCAGGTTCATGTTTATGGCAATATCGGAAGCGCCGCAGCGCGAAAACCACCGGCGACCATGTGAACGGTACAACAAGGCAAGCGGGGATGGAGTGGGGCTTAGAAACGCTAACAAAATGATCTGGTCGTTGTTGCCCCGCTTTGCCGTACTGTGTGTGCTGTCTGCGGCGGGGCGCCTAGCCCAAAACGCTTCGCTTCATTTTGTTAGCGCTTCTTCGGGGAAATCGCCTGGCGATGGTAGGTTGCCCGGCGTACAGGACGAAATAGCGCAGGCAGAGAATGCCCGTCAAGTACAAACAACATACCAGCACCATCGAAGGCGTAGTCGTCTTGTTGCAGGGATTCCCGGTTCCGATCCCCCTCGTATAAAAGTTGTGTTTTGCCTGGCCGGAATTACTTCAACGACAGAATCCACTGGATCATGTTGGAGAGTTCGGCCTTGTCCTTGGTCTTGACGGTTTTGTGCTCTTCCTCGGTGCCATCCTCCAGCTTGACCTTCACGCCAGCGGTGGTGATATGGTGGAGCACCTGGGCTTCGGCGTCGGATTTTCCGGCAAATTTCTTGGCGACGTCCTTCAATGAAGCCGCGTTCTTCTTCCTGTCCACCGCGTGGCACTTCAAGCACCCCTCTTTCTTGGCCAAAGCTTCGGCCTCGGCAGCGTCAAAGGCCTGGACGGGAGCGCTGAGCAGGATGGCGGCGATGCCTGCGGCGGAAAGGACAAGTGAGGGTTTCATGTCAGGTTCTCCTTGAAAAAGTTATCTATACATGGTGCAAAGGGCGTAGGGTCGGCACTCAGTGCTCATGCCATCCGGTAATCATCATCCTGAACATCTGCCCAACAGTCTTGCCTGTCGTACCCAGGTAAATGTGGGAGAGCAGAAAGAGCAGCAGCGCTACCGCCGCCAGGTAATGCACCAAAGCAATCGGTAGCAGCCCGTTAAAACCGAACAAAGTCTCCGGTGCGAATTCGGGATATAGATAAACCAGTCCACTCACCAAGATCACTGGCAGCAATAAGTACATCACGCTCCAGTAAGTCACCGCCTGCAGGGCATTGAAGTGTTCGGCTTTTGTCGGTTCGTGCGGGTGCGGCTCGCCCCGGAAAATACCGATCGCGTACCAGCGCCCCTGTTTGATGATGCGCGGCAGGATGCCGGGCGGTTTGGGTACGAATTGCCACCAGTTGCCGCTGACGATGTTGGCCACGACAAAAAACAGGTAGGCGCAGATCAGCAAGATGCCTGCAGTGTTGTGGACGCGCACGGCAAGGGCAAAATCGACCAGCGGCCGGCCGGGTGCGGCAAAGTGCAAGCTCAAGCCCGTGATGCCGAGCGTCACGATGAGGGCAGCATTGGTCCAGTGCCAGACTCGGATCCAGCGGGCAATTAGGTATTCGCGATCAGCCATGATGTGCTCCGTTGTCTCGGTCGTTGTTTTCTTTTTCTGGTGGGCGACGAGTAAGGAAGCGGCCGAGACCGTGCGCCAGCAGGCCGAGGATCATGGCGGCGAAGGCGCCGAGCACAAGCGTGTCGAGCAACGGATGGCGCGTGGCGCCAAGAACGTAGGAGTTGGCCAGGATGATGCTGTTGGTAAAACCGAGCCGTTCCTGTTCTTCCTTGACGAGGTGCCGGTAAAGGCGGGTTTTCAGAGCGCTGTTGGCAGCGTGACAGGCTAGGCAGTTTTTTTCGGCTTTGTCTTTGCTGAGGATTTCATGCGAGAGCATCTCGCCGGCCTTGACTTCCGATGTATGGCATTCGACGCAACGCACGGCTTTCCAGTGCAGCCGGGTGTTCGGCAACCAGGAATGAATGTCATCGATCAGCGGCCGCTGCTTCTTTTCCGGGGCGAACTTGGCGAATTGTTCGTCGGAATCGTGGCAGCCGAGACAGACGCGATTATCCTGCGCCACAATGAGCGCCGGGTTGCTCTGCTTCTCGGCCACGCGCATGGTGTGCGGGTTATGGCAGGTCGTGCAAGTGATCTTGTCAGCCAGGTCGGCATGTACCGATTTCTCGAACTGTTTCTCAATGAGGTTGGCGTTCTTTGAATGACAGTCACTGCAGGTGGTGGTGTAATCTTTGGCGTCCTCTGCGTGCGGGTGCTCGTCGTACCCTTCGTTGTGGCATTTGGTGCAGGTTAGGCGCTGATGGTCGGCTTGGTAGAATGTTTCCGGGCTCTGCAGTAATCCACGCAGCTTCTTGAGATCTATATCCGCTTTCGGCGGCGCATGCAGCCCCGCTTCACTGTGGCAGGCAAAGCATTCGCCGTTTGCCGAGCGTTGTTTCTCCTGTTGCTCGGGCGTCAACGGACTATCCTGGGCAATGGACGCTGTCGACAACAGCAGTGCAAAGAGAATTGCACCAAGCGCTGGCACCCGGTTCAGAAAAATCCGCATCGTCCCATCCCTGATTTTTTGGTTATTGCGAGGCTCTTGCAGCAAGGACTAATGTTTCCAGCGTTTGCCATGCCGCCTCGATACCCTGTCTGAGTCAGGCGACTAAAACCAAGCATGCAATGAAGGTGAGGCCATTTTCCGGTTGTCGGGATTGACCGCTTTGGCATGGGTTCCACGCATCTACTCCGTGTCTTCCTGATGGCAGCGTGTGCATGCCTTGGCTGGTTTTTTTATCCGCATGCCATCATCTTCACGATTCTGGGCGTGTGCACCGCCGGCAACCGAAAAAAAGAGAAGCCGAAGAACACGGCTATAACAACTGCCTTCGTGTAGCTCATAGAAAAAGCCTATTTTCAAAGGGTTCCGCGTTTGCGCGGAACCCTTTGGCGACAGGAACTATTGTTTACTATTTGTTGCTCAACAGACCATTCTTTCTTGCCTGCTCATCCCATGCGGGAATCGTCTTCTCGATGAATTCCCGTTTGTCGTCGTTGAGCTTTTTCATGTCCATGCCAATTGCAGCCTGAGCCTTGGCCTTGGTGGAGATGTCGGGTATCGCGACTTCTCCTGTGACGCCTTTGGTGGCCAGCAGGCGGGCGAGCTTCGTCCGCGCTTCGGCCGATTTGTCGATGGAAGTTCCAAGCACCTTGAGCGCCACTTCGGGCGCGTGCATATGCACGCCATGAGAGGCAATCGCATAGTCCCAGCGCCATTGTGCGTGGCGGATATCCTTGAGGATCGGTTTCATTTCCGCTTCCACCGCTCCGGCATCCCAGGCGGCTTTCGCTTCGAAATGGGCGCGAACCAACTGTTTCTCGGCTCTTAACTTGAGATCGGTCACAGCGGCTTTCCGGTCCGCAATGATATTCTGCAGATATTCCTTGCCTTGGTCATGACAGCGATTGCAAGTCTGCTCGTAGAGATCCAGGGGGTTGTGGGCAACCTTGTGATCGGTGTAGACCTTCCCCTGAGCGTTTTTGACCTTGGGCATATGGCAATCCGCGCAACTGACATTGTTCTTGGCATGGATTCCGTCACGCCAGGTTTCATACTCGGGGTGCTGTGCCTTGAGCGACGGCGTCTTGGACAGGCCGTGCACCCAGTCCGCGAAGTCTATCTTGTCGTAATAGGCTTCCATCGCTTCAACGGTGGTGCCTTCATCCCACGGTAACTTGACCGCCTTATTCGGGCCGGAAAAGTAATATTCCACGTGGCATGACGCGCAGACCTCAGACTGCTGGCCCATTCTGTCCTGTTTTGCGAAAGGCATTTTGATGGCATCCATGGCGCGCGACGCATAAGGGCGTGATAGCTGGAGCGCTGGCTTGACGTCCTTGAAATCCTTGGACGCCGTATCATGGCAGTCGGCGCAGCCGACCGTATTGACGATTTCCGGCCCGCCCCTGGCCCACATTCCCTTGAAGTAGGCATCCTCTCCCTGAGAGGAGATGACCCGCGCAACGTCAGGGCCCTTGCAGCTCCAGCACGCCATCGGCAAGGGCCCGTCTTCGGCCGACTTGGGCGCTGCCGTGCGCAGCGTTTCGCGGACATCGGTCAGCGCGTAGAAATGGCCGCGCGGCCGATTGTAATCTTTGGCGAAAGGATAAGCCGCCCACAGAATCACGAGATTCGGGTCCTGTTCCAACGCATCTTCGCGTGCCTTGCTGTCGCTGGTTCCCAGCCATGACGTGTATTGATCGGGGTGGCTCGGCGCAAAAACGTCACTACGCGCCTCGATTTTTGTTTGGGCCATCACGGAAGCTGATCCTGCCACTAGCAGCGTGATAATCAGTCTGGCCATAGTCTTTGAAAAACTCATACTGATCTCCCTATACTTTTTTGGCACTGCACGAAAGATTTTTTGCTGCGGAACAGCACTTTGCTTCAAGAGGTGGAATACCCACACCCGCTTTTTCCCCACAAGCGAGACTCGCTTCTTACAATTCTGCGTCAGAGTCTGTTGTCAGCCAGTTATTACATATAAGAGGCTTTCCTACATCATATGCGCAAAATATATCCATGGCAACTGTAGGGAATATATATTCAGGACTCAGGTGATTATTTGATTTATATCAAAAAATCAGATTTGATCCTACTCGTCAAATGCTGGGGCTAGGTGCCTAAAAAGCCGGTAGAATCCTCCGCTCTTTCCTTGCTATTCTTCTCTGGGCACTTATGCCGGTGAATGTTCCTCCCGCTATTTTTTTCTATCGCAAGTATTGGGCCAAGCGCTTCGGCACGGCGCCGTTTCTGCCGATGTCGCGCGCCGAAATGGAGGCGCTCGGCTGGGATTCGTGCGACGTGATCCTGGTCACCGGGGATGCCTATGTCGACCATCCGAGTTTCGGCATGGCGCTGGTCGGGCGGCTGCTGGAGGCGCAGGGGTTCCGCGTCGGCATCATTGCCCAGCCGGACTGGCGCTCGGCGGCGGCGTTCCGCGCGCTCGGCAGGCCCAATCTGTTTTTCGGCGTCACGGCGGGGAACATGGATTCGATGGTCAACCGCTATACCTCGGACCGCAAGATCCGCTCGGACGACGCCTATACGCCGAACGCCGAGCCCGACCGGCGGCCGGACCATGCCGTGGTGGTATACGCCCAGCGTTGCCGCGAGGCGTTTTCCGAGGCCAAGGTCGTGATCGGTTCGATCGAAGCCAGCCTGCGCCGCATCGCGCATTACGATTATTGGTCGGACAAGGTGCGGCGCTCGGTGCTGCCGGATTCGAAAGCCGATCTCTTGATCTACGGCAATGCCGAACGGGCGCTCGTGGCGCTGGCGCATCGGCTGGCGGCGGGGGAGAAGATCGACGCCATCCGCGACCTGCGCGGCACGGCCTTCATGGCGCCGCGCGGCTGGCTGCCTTCGGCCGACTGGCGCGAGATCGACGCGAGCGAGGTCGACCGGCCGGGAGCGCCGATCCGCCGCGTGAATCCCTACGGCGGCGAGGGCGCCGAATGCGACGCCGCCGCCACGGCGCAGCCGATCCGTTTCCAGGCGCCGGCGGACCGGCAGGCGGATCGCGCGCGCACCGTCGTCCGCCTGCCGTCCTACGAGCAGGTCAAGGACGATCCGGTGCTTTACGCGCATGCCTCGCGCACCTTTCACCTCGAATCCAACCCCGGCAACGCGCGCGCGCTGGCGCAGGCGCACGGCGAGCGCGACGTGTGGCTCAATCCGCCGCCGATTCCCCTCACCACGCCGGAAATGGACGGCGTTTACGGTTTACCTTACCAGCGCAAGCCGCATCCGGCTTACGGTGACGCACGGATTCCCGCTTACGAGATGATCCGTTTCTCGGTCAATATCATGCGCGGCTGTTTCGGCGGCTGCACTTTCTGTTCGATCACCGAGCACGAGGGGCGCATCATCCAGAGCCGTTCGGAGGCGTCGATTCTCCAGGAGATCGAGGAGATCCGCGACAAGACGGCGGGGTTTACCGGCGTCATTTCCGACCTCGGCGGGCCGACGGCCAACATGTACCGGCTGGCATGCAAGGACGGGCGCATCGAGGCCGCGTGCCGGCGGCTTTCCTGCGTCTACCCCGAAATATGCGGGAATCTGAATACCGATCACACGCCGCTCGTGCAGTTGTACCGCAAGGCGCGGGCCGTCCGGGGCGTCAAGCGCATCCTGATCGGCTCCGGCCTGCGCTACGACCTCGCGGTGCGCTCGCCGGAATATGTCCGGGAGCTGGTGGCGCATCACGTCGGCGGCTATCTGAAGATCGCGCCGGAACATACCGAGGCGGGACCGCTCGCGCACATGATGAAGCCGGGCATCGGCGCTTACGACGCTTTCAAGCGGATGTTCGACCGCTTCTCGCGGGAGGCGGGCAAGGAGCAGTACCTGATTCCCTATTTCATCGCCGCGCATCCGGGAACGACCGACGCGGACATGCTCAACCTGGCGCAATGGCTGAAGCGCAACGATTTTCGCCTGGACCAGGTGCAGACCTTCCTGCCGACGCCGATGGCCATCGCCACGGCGATGTACCACTCGCAGCGCAACCCGCTGAAGAAGGTCGGGCGGCAGTCGCCGCTCGTCGACACCGTGCGCGGCGGCCGCCAGCGCAAGCTGCACAAGGCCTTCCTGCGCTACCACGATCCGGAGAACTGGCCCCTGCTGCGCGAGGCGCTCAAGAGCATGGGGCGGGCCGATCTGATCGGCAACGGCAAGAAGCATCTGGTGCCGAATTTTCAGCCGGCCGGCACCGGTTTGCGGCACCGCGAATCGCCGGAGCGGCAGTCGCCGGTGCGGATGGGAGGAAGGCCCGCGCCGCGGCGCGATGGTGGCGCGGCGGGGAAAAACCGGCAGCCGGGCCGGGCGAAATCCTTTCGGTAGCCCCTGGGCAAGGGGGCGTGGCTTCAGAGCTGTTCGACCATGGCCTCCGTGCTTCCCTTGGTTAACGTTGCGATGAACGTTCACCTCGGCGATTGTTCAAGATGTACTGTGCGCAGATATCGATATCGCGCTGCCTTACGCCCGCGCTCTCAAACACCTTGGGCCACTCGGCCAGCCGCCCTGCCATCTCTTCGACCGCATCCACCGCATCTTCGGGCTTAAGGAGGAAGCGGGAGCAATCGGAGAGCACGTTGTCGAGCGTCGACTCATAGCCGCATTTGCCGACTTTCATTTGCTGGTAGCCGATATTCAGGAGCTGCGGTTGCATGTCGTAGGCAGGGGAAAGGCGCCAGAGTCCGTCCCGATGGAGGAAGGAATGGTTCTTCGCGTGATCATCGGTGTTGTCGATCAGGACGTTCATAGCCATGCGCCTGAAAAGCTCCCGGCACGCATCCTTCGGCGTCGACGCCATACGGCGTATCGCGTCGGCCAGATCGCCGTAGCCCATTTCTTCCTCGGGAACGCCGGATGCGATCAGCATCGTCCGGGCGCTGGCGAAATGCAGTCGTCCGCTTTGCTCGCGGTCGAAGCGCTTGACCAGAAGCACGTTGCGGCCGTCGATTTCCACCAGGCGCGATTCCGCCGCCGTGATGCCGCAGGAGGCCGCCAATTTGAGAGTGGCGTGCTCGATCGCGCAGACATCTGATTCGTCGCCGGGCGCCGGGAACTTGGCAATCCAGGCATCGCCTCGATCACGGATAATGGCCTTCGGCCGGGCGCCGCCGGCGGAGGCGCCCGGGCGCAGCAATCGGCGAAGCTCTTCGTCAATCGGCGCCTGTAGGGAAAGCGCATTCGCGGCGCGCATCAATTCCGGCAGATCTGCAACCTGAAAGGATTGTTCGTCATGGACGGCATAGCGTTCGGCCGAACGGGAAAACCCAAGCGCGCCGATTCGATCCTCGCCGGCACGCTCCAGGTATTCCAGCGGCGAACGGCGTCGCGGATTGAACACCTTGTTGATGATGTTCCTACCCCAGCGATCGGGTCCGGCGTCGTCAAAAATCGGGTGCAGGTCAAGGCCCAGGGAAGGTTCAATAACGCCTGTTCTCAGAGGCATGTCGGGAGCCAGGGCAAAAGCCTGGCCATGGTTGAGCCAGCCGTCGGCATAGGTGAAGTGGCATCGCCGTCCTTGCAGAAGCTCGATCGTGCCACACAGAATGGGCGCCGCCACGCCTGGTGGATAGATCCAAACATGGAGAATATTGTCCTTCAACGTTTACCTGCCTTCCTGATCGTTCTCAATTGAAGCAACAAGGCGTTTTCGTCCGTCGCCGGGTTGGCAATCTCGGGCAACAGATGGACTCGGCCGATCAGCCACAAAGCCGTGGCGTAGGCGGCGATAGACACGGCGGGGTCGCCGGCTTCGAGTTTGCGCAACGTCGGAATGGAAACCTGCGTCCGTTCAGCAAAGGACATGAGACTCTCTTTGCGACGCTTGCGGGCGATACGAATACAGTCGCCCAGCTCGCGCAAGGCTTGCTCGACGGCGTAGGGCAACATGATCTTGACGTTGGATTGCTTGGACATGTAAATATAATTTCTTATTTAGCTCATATTTGCAACTATATTTGCAGATTTGTCGATTGAATAGCTTCCGCTCCAGCCTCGGGAATTAGCGCTTAACTTCGAATCGCCTTCGTACTTGCACAACCTGAGCGCCAAAAGCCCATGAGCGGCCGATTGCCAAGCTATTGATCGTAAAAGGCTATTCCATGCAGTCAACGGCAACTGCATTCGTGCGATTCCCCTGCCGAAAGCTTGGCTGGCCAAGCGGGAGGCGCTGCATTGTGCTAGAATTCTCGCCCCTTTCAGTGAGTTAGCCGTTCATGTCCCGTTCCGTCCGCAACATCGCCATCATCGCGCACGTCGATCATGGCAAGACCACGCTTGTCGATAAACTGCTGCATCAGGCAGGCTCTTTTTCCGCGCACCAGCACGTCGCCGAGCGCGTCATGGATTCGAACGATCTGGAACGCGAACGCGGCATTACGATTCTGGCCAAGAACCTGGCCGTCGATTACCAGGGCGTGCACATCAACGTCGTCGATACGCCGGGGCACGCCGACTTCGGCGGCGAGGTGGAGCGCGTGCTGGGCATGGTCGATGGCGTGCTGCTGCTGGTCGATGCCGTCGAGGGGCCGATGCCGCAGACGCGCTTCGTGACCAAGAAGGCGCTGGCCCTTGGCCTGAAGCCGATCGTCGTGGTCAACAAGATCGACCGCGACGGCGCGCGCCCCGACTGGGTCGTCGACCACACGTTCGATTTGTTCGATAAGCTCGGCGCGACCGATGAACAGCTCGATTTCCCGGTGATCTACGCCTCGGCCATCAACGGCACGGCGACGACCGACCTGAAAAATCCTTCGCCCGACATGCGGCCGCTGTTCGATGCCATCCTCGAGTACGTGCCGCCGCCGGAGGCCAACAACATCGACGGGGCACTGCAGCTGCAGATTGCCGCGCTCGATTATTCATCCTACGTCGGGCGCATCGGCATCGGCCGCATTCAGCGCGGCCGCTTGCGGCCGGCGCAGCAAATCACGGTGATGTACGGCCAGCCGGATGCCGACGGCAATTTCGAGCACGGCGCGCCGAAAAACGCCAAAGTCAATCAGGTGTTCGGCTTCCGCGGCATCGAGCGCACGCCGATGGAAGAGGCGGTGGCCGGCGACATCGTGCTGGTGACCGGTATCGACGAGCTGTCCATCGGCTGCACCATCACCGATCAGAGTGCGCCCGAAGCCCTGCCGATGCTCAAGATCGACGAGCCGACGCTGAACATGACCTTCGTCGTCAATAATTCGCCCTACGCCGGCACGGAGGGCAAGTTCGTCACCAGCCGCCAGATCCGCGAGCGCCTGCACAAGGAATTGCTGACCAACATGGCGCTGCGTGTCGAGGATACGGCCGATACCGATTCCTTCCTCGTTTCCGGGCGCGGCGAGCTGCATCTGACTATTCTGCTGGAAACGATGCGCCGCGAGGGTTACGAGCTGGCCGTCGGGCGGCCGCGGGTGATCTTCAAGACCATCAAGGGCGAGCAGTGCGAGCCTTACGAGGCGCTGACGCTGGACGTCGAGGAAACGCACCAGGGCGCCGTCATGGAGGCGCTGGGCTACCGCAAGGGCGATCTGCTGGACATGGTTTCCGACGGGCGCGGGCGCGTCCGCCTCGAATACCGCGTGCCGGCGCGCGGCCTGATCGGATTCCAGGGCGAATTCATGAACCTGACGCGCGGCACCGGCCTGATGAGCCACGTTTTCGACGATTACGCTCCGGTCAAGGGCGACATTCCGGGCCGCCGCAACGGGGTGCTGATTTCCGCCGAGCATGGCGAGGCCGTGGCTTACGCGCTGTGGAAACTGCAGGACCGGGGGCGCATGTTCGTGGTGCCGGGGGACCGTCTTTATGAAGGCATGGTCATCGGCATCCACTCGCGGGAAAACGATCTCGTCGTCAATCCGATCAAGGGCAAGCAGCTGACCAATATCCGCGCTTCCGGCACCGACGAGGCGGTGCGTCTGACGCCGCCGGTGGCGCTGACGCTGGAAAGCGCCGTCGAGTTCATCGACGACGACGAGCTCGTCGAGATCACGCCCAAGTGCATCCGTATCCGTAAACGCCACCTCTCCGAGCACGAGCGCCGCCGCGCGGCGCGCAGCGAAGGGAGCTGATGCCGTCGCGGGACGGCCCGGGAGGACAATCTTCCTCCCGTCGGCTGGCGGACGCCTGTCAGAGATGTGGGCTTTTGGTGGTATTTTTCAATATAAATAAATGGTTGTCGTAGTTTTTTAAAAAATCCCCTAAAGTATTTCTTGCAAGTTACGTAAAATAAATATAAAACCAGAGAATGCTCTCGTGACTTCAAGGAGGGGAAGATGAGACGCTCCGGCATTTTGTCTGCATATTCGAACCGGCCGGCTTCGCGCCGGTTGCATCGTTGTTTTCCGGTTAACCTGCCATTGCGCGTTCATGCGGCTTTTGCCGAGGCCCGGCCGATCCGTTTTCCGCAGATGTCCCCAGTGTCTTCCGGCGATCTTGCGCAGGACAGCTGTTACGTATTCGATTTGTTGCATGCCAGGCAGCGCATCGAGGAATTGGAACGGGCGCTGGAGGAAAGCAGCGAGGCGGCATTTACCGATCCGCTGACGGGTGCGCTGAACCGTCGCGGCTTCGACAGGGCCTATGCGCGCGAAATGGCGCGCTCCCGACGCAACGGCAGTGGATTGGCGCTGGCCATGATCGATTTTGACGATTTCAAGCAGTTGAACGACCATTATGGCCACCTGGCCGGCGACAAGGCCCTGGTCCACTTCGTACGTGTTTTGCAGGAATCGATGCGCCCGTCGGACGTCCTATGCCGTTTCGGCGGCGAGGAATTCGTCCTGATGATGCCCGGTACGGTGGCTGAGGATGCGTGCAAGGCCATTCGGCGCTTCCAGGACGAGTTCTCTTCGCGTTCGATCCCTTGCGTGGACATGGGGTGCAGCACGACTTTCAGCGCCGGGGTGATCGAGCACGATTATTTCGAATCGCTGGACGAGGCCATTCAGCGAGCGGACGCCGCAGCCTATGCAGCGAAACGCGCCGGCAAGAACCGGGTAATGGTGGGGTAGTTCCCGCAGCGGCGGGGATTGCTTCGGATACGCTGGAAGCGTTCGAGGCAGGGCGCGCATGCTAAACTCACGCCCATTCGTTTTCCGATGGTTTGCCCTCTATGCGCTATATCTCGACTCGCGGCGATGCCGGTGCATCGTCCAAAAAAACCTTTACCGAAATCCTGCTTGGCGGTCTGGCGCCTGATGGCGGCCTGTATCTTCCCGAGGCCTATCCGCAGGTGACGCGGGCGGAACTGGACGCGTGGCGCGGACTATCCTATGCCGACCTGGCATTCGCCGTCCTGTCCAAGTTCATCGACGATATACCCAGCGACGATCTGAAAGCGCTGGTCGACAAGACCTACACCGCCGAGGTGTACTGCAACGGGCGCGATGCGGCCAAGGCGTCGGAAATCGCTCCTGTGCGCTGGCTGGAGCCGGGCTTCGGGCTGCTCGAACTGTCCAACGGGCCGACGCTGGCCTTCAAGGACATGGCCATGCAGCTGCTCGGCAATCTCTTCGAATATGTCCTCGATAAAAAAGGCGAAGAGATCAACATCCTGGGAGCGACTTCGGGGGATACCGGTTCGGCGGCCGAGTACGCCATGCGCGGCAAGCGGGGCATCCGCGTTTTCATGCTTTCGCCGCATGGGCGGATGAGCGCCTTTCAGCGCGCGCAGATGTATTCGCTGCAGGACGCCAATATCTTCAATATCGCCGTGCGTGGCATGTTTGACGACGCGCAGGATATCGTCAAGGCGGTGTTCAACGACCACGATTTCAAGGCCCGCTACAAGCTGGGCGCCGTCAATTCGATCAACTGGGCGCGCGTGGCGGCGCAGGTGGTCTACTACTTCAAGGGGTATTTCGCCGGTACGCGCTCGAACGACGAGCAGATCGCCTTCGCCGTGCCTTCGGGCAATTTCGGCAATATCTGCGCCGGCCACATCGCGCGCATGATGGGTTTGCCGATCGGCCGGCTGGTGCTGGCGACCAACGAAAACGACGTGCTGGACGAATTTTTCCGCACTGGCGTTTATCGCCCGCGGGGCGCGGCTGAAACGAGCACGACGACCAGCCCGTCGATGGACATCTCCAAGGCTTCGAATTTCGAGCGCTTCGTTTTCGATCTGGTCGGGCGGGATTCGGCAGTCATCCGCAGTCTCTGGAGCAAGGTCGATGCCGGCGGCAGTTTCGATCTGTCGGCCACGCCATTCTTCGCCGAGCTGCCGAAATTTGCCTTTGTGTCGGGCAGGAGCACCCACGCCGATCGTCTGGCGACGATCCGCCGGACCTACGAAAAATACGGCGTGATGGTCGACACGCACACTGCAGACGGGCTCAAGGTGGCGATGGAGCAGCGCACGGCGGACATGCCGATGCTCGTGCTCGAAACGGCCTTGCCGGCCAAGTTCGAGGAAACGATCGTCGAGGCGTTGGGGCGCCGGCCGGATCGCCCGGCTTCGACCGCCGGGATCGAGAACCTGCCGCAACGCGTCGAAGTGATGGACGTCGACGCCGGCGCGGTCAAGCGCTTCGTCGCCCAGCAGATTCGTTAGAACATCCGGAACCCGTGTCGGTGCGGCCGGAGGCAGTACTCTCCTCGCCGTCGCGGGGCATGGCGAGCCCCTTTCCCCGGATTTATCCAGCCACGCCAGAAAGCAAAACCCCGCCTTCCTGAGGGACAGGCGGGGCCTCGGCGTTAGTTCGGCGTTTCGTCGGACGGAAGACGTCCAGCCGACTTCTTACTTGGCGACCTGTTTTTCGCGCACTTCTTCCAGCGTCTTGCAGTCGATGCAGAGCGAGGCTGTCGGGCGGGCTTCCAGCCGTTTGATGCCGATTTCCACGCCGCAGCCACTGCAGTAACCGTAGTCGCCGCTATCGATCAGGCCGATGGTTTCGTCGATCTTCTTGATCAGCTTGCGTTCCCGGTCGCGGTTGCGCAGTTCGATCGCGATATCGGTTTCCTGGCTGGCGCGGTCATTGGGGTCGGCAAAGACCGTCGCTTCATCCTGCATCGTGTGCACGGTGCGCTCGATGTCCCTCATCAGCTCGGCCTTGAGCGTTTCCAGGATGGAGCGGAAATGCGCCCGCTGCCTCTCGCTCATGTATTCCTCGCCTTTTTTGAGGACATAAGGGGCAATTTGTTTGTGCATTAATTCTTGCGGCATATGCGGGACCATCCATGTATTTGTTGCTAAAGAGGCGATTAAATATCAGAAATACACTAATACTGCAAGTAAGCATTTACTACTGCCGTTCATAAACGGCGATCTACGGCAAACAGGGCGCGGGCATGAATATTCGAACCCATAAGCTGAAGCTTATACGATCGGATGCGAAAGGGGAACACCGTAAAAAAACGCAATGCCGGACGATGGCCGGCATATATATTTCAAGCAGATACGACAACATGTTTTTTTGCGGCGTTATTATGATAAATGGATTGTCAGCCGTTCGTCGGCAGACGGCATCCCGTGCCTGCTCTCGGTGCGGCCTTCGTCGTGCCGGATGCGCCTGCAGCAAATATCGTCACATCAAGGCTGTTTGCTGCCGGACTGAATCGCTCCCGGGTGCGTTGGAGCCGTTTCCAGCGATTTCGTTTTCGCCGGGTGGTCGTATTCGGCCGACGGCGTGAGAAAAAGATTTTTTTCGCGCAAATCCGCATCCAGCAGTATTTCGCTTGGAATGGGCACGGCGGCGGCACGCCGCAACGCTGCTGGAGATAGCCGGAAATCCTGGGTTTTGTATTGAACGAAGTCCTCCGGGCGGACTTCAAGATTGCCTCCCGACAGCGCGTTCGGCGGCAAAACCGCATCCCAGCGCTGGCCGCCGGCGAGCAGATTGTTGTAGGCGACGACGCGTACTGCGTCTCCACCCTTGACGCGCAGTGCGGTGCCGGCAGGATGATGGTCGTCCGCTAGGGTATTGAAGGCGAGGTACAGCGCGTTTTTCTCGTATTTGATGCCTTCCGCCCCGAAAGAAATGATCGTGTTGTTTTCCGTGGCGGCCGACTGCTCGATGATGTTTCCGACGACGACGGCGATGCCGCCGTTGGGGAATTCGAGTTCATAACTGGCGCGGCCGCCGGTTTCATCGGTCAGGCGGTTATAGGTGATGACGCTGAGCGCTGCGCGGCTTTTCAGCAGATGCCCTGTTCGGGCGTGATGAAAATAGCTGCCTCGCACGGCGAGCCTGGCAATTGCTCCGACATAGAGATTGTGCATCGTGGCCTTGACCGTTCCGTCGTAGCCGGAGAATTCGCTGTTTTCGACCTCGAGGGCTGTCTGGTTGTTGTTGCCGGTCAGAATACCCATCTGATTGTTTTTGAAGAGGCAGTCCGTGACCGACAGGTAGCCTTTCTCCAGGCGGATGCCCGCGCCGTTTGTGTCGGGCACGGCGGCGTCGTGGAATTCGATGCCGCGCACCGTGACGACATCGCCACGAATGACCCAAATGCCCTTGCCTTCCGCGTTTTTCCCGTCGGCGAGCAGGCGCGCCCGTCCTCCGACGGCGCGAATATCCAGGCGGGACTGGCTCCATACGGCGACGTCGCCGCGGTAGTCGCCCGCGTCGATTTCGACGACATCGCCCGAAACGGCACGCTTCGAGGCTTCGGCTATGGTTTTGATCTCACGATCGGGGCCGACGCGGATGACGGCAGCCTGAGCCGAAGAAAGGAATCCGGCGGCGAGGAGCAAACTGGCGGCAAGCGATCTGGCCGGCATGTAAGTGGAAAAAGACATAACCAGACTCCTGAAAAGAGAGATTCAACGAATTGGTTTGAGACCCATCACGACTTTGCGGCATGGCGGCGACGGTGATTTCGATGCGGCTTTTCGTTTCGCTGCCGCCACGGCTGGATCGACGGTTTTCCATCAACGTGGAATTTACGCATTTGTTCTCAGACCTGCAAATCGCGATTGTGTTCATCCGCCGGAGCAGACGCCTGCCGTCTTCGATCCGTTGCCGGCAATTTCCAATGATTACAACCCGGTAGGCCCGTGTATCATAGTGACAATTGATTAGTGACTGTCTTCCATGACCATTTCCAGCAGCTTGCCTCGCTCCCAATCCCACATTCCATTATTTAGCCAGGTTCACGCCGTAATCACTCTGGCGCTGGGATTGTTCATGACTTTGGCGTGGGTCTGGCTGAGCCGGCCACCGCTGTGGCAACTGGCATTCGCCATCGCGGTTTTCGTATTGGCGTTGCTTCGCCCCCAGTGGTGGCTTGTTGCCGCCTTGGGGTTATGGCCCGTCATAGACCGGACGGTCTATACCGGCAACGCGTATTTCGCCGAAAGCGATGCCGTTCTGGGGTGTCTGTTCGCCGGTTTTTCCTTGCGTTTCTTGTTCGAATCGGCCAGGGGCGGGGCGATGTTTTCCGACCCGGAAGACAGGCCATGGTATTTGTCCTGGGGGGTGGGGACCCTTCTGGCGGTGTCGGTGTTGTGGGGAAGCTACCTGCTGGCCCTGGGGCGCGGCTTGACGCCGTTGCCGGCGCTGAATGCCGACGCGTTCGCCATTTTCACCAGCAACATGGAAGCGTTGCGCCTGGCGAGCGGTCCTCTTCTGGCGCTATGGTGTCTGCCGTTGCTGGGGCGCTATGGCGCGGGATTGCGCCAGTTGGCGTGGGGCGGCGTTCTGGCGCTGCTCGGCATCGGGCTGGCGGTTTTTGTCGAGCGCGTTTCTTTTACGGGGCTGACGGATTTTGCCAGCGACTACCGCACGACCGGCTCTTTCTGGGAAATGCACGTCGGCGGCGCGGCGTTGGATGGCGCGCTGCTGCTGACGCTGCCTTTCGGCATCTGGCAGGCGCTACGCGGGCGCGGAGCGCTTCGCCATGTCGCCGCGGCGGCGTCGCTGCTTGGCATTTACGCGGTGCTGGCGGGGTTTACGCGGAGTACCTATGTTGCCGCAGCCGTCGGTTTTGCGGTGTTGCAGGTTTATTTCGTGCGCCAGAACTCGCAGCAACGGCCCGACCAGCGGCAATCGCTCTGGGTGCTTGCGCTGATGGCAGTGATGCTGGCCGCTTCGGTGATCAGTTTTCCGACTTCGGGGTATCGGGGATTGCTGGCACTGGCCGTTTTCACTGCCTGCGGCTGGCTCGTCGGCGGCTGGCAGGATCTGCTGCGCCACCGCGCTTGGGTGCTCGTCGGCGCGGTGCTGGGCCTGTTGTTTTCCGGTATGGGATTCCTCATCGAATTGCTGTGGAGCAAGATGGTCTATGCGCAGATTTTTGCCGCGCTTCTCCTCGGTTTCGCCGGCTTGCTGATGCCTGATCGAACGGACGGCCTGAAACAATGCGCGGTGGCCACCGCCTTCGTCTGGTCGGGAATCGTGGCCGTTCGCGTTGCAGTGCATTGGGGGGGCGCGCCGGCGGCGTCGCCGATGGCGGCCGCCGTCCTCCTGTCCTGCGCTTTGCCAGCGTTTTCGCAGTTGCGGTCCAGTGTGCTGTGGAAATCGGGATGCCAGCAACTGTTGCCCGTCGTGGTGGGCCTGGGGTGCGTCGGCATGATCACGGCGGTTGCCAGCAGCTATTATGCGGACCAGCGCTTTTCGCACGTCAGGGAGGACATAAAAACCCGCGTGGAGCATTGGCGGCAAGCGGCCAGTCTGGTCGACGGACCGATGGCGGCCGTGTTCGGCCTCGGCGCGGGGCAGTTCCCCCAGGCGTTCCGGTGGCGGGCTTTCGACAATATTCTTCCCGGAAACTATCGCCTTCTGAACGATGGCGTTCCCTATCTGGTCCTGGATGCTCCCCGTAATCGCCCCTTGGGGTTCGGGGAGATTTTCCGCGTGTCGCAGCGGTTGGGTAACGGCAATCCCGATTTTCCGCTGCGTTTCCTTGCCAAAGTGCGAACCAGGCAAAACGCGCCGATTCATGTCGAATTATGTCGAAAACACCTGCTTTACGACAACGGGTGTGTGACGTATGAGATCAAGGTGGCAGGCGACAGCCAGTGGCACGAAATGCAGTGGGACATTCCCTTGAGCGACAGCGCGAGTCTGCCGGCGGGCAAGTGGTACCAGGCGAGGCCGCTGGTATTTTCGGTCGCGGCGGCGGTGCGGGATGTGTCGATTGACGTGACGGACATCCAGTTGCTCGATGCCGGTGGCCTGCCGCTGATCGACAATGGGGACTTTCGGCGCGCTTCCTGGCGGTGGTTCGTGTCGAGCGATCGGGACCACCTTCCCTGGCACGCGAAGAACATCGTCTTGCATACCCTGGTGGAAAACGGCGCCATCGGCGTCGCCGCGCTGCTCATCGCGGTGTGCGCCGCCCTGGCGAGGCTCCTGTCCTACCCCGTGCGCAACCACCCGCTGGCTGCGCCGCTTGCGGCCGGACTCTGCGGCCTGTTGGCGGCGGGCATGTTCGACAGCATCATCGACGCGCCGCGTGTCGGGTTCATGTTCTTTTTGTGGCTGGGCGTCTCCCTGGGTCTGTACGGCGATACCTGAGTACTGAAATGGCGACGCGGAAGCCCGAAGGACTCCGCATCGCCGAACAACCTATTCCAATTAATAACTGGAAGTACTTCTCCATTCGCGCTAAAAATAATTCAGAATCGACGGAACGGGCACCCTCGGCACATAACCGGCAATCCATTTGAGCGGCAGTAGGATCGTTTCGGGTATCAGCGTCATTATGAACAGCAGGACGCACTGGGCCGTGAAATAGGGCAGCGTGGGCATGAGGATTTCCTCCATCTTGACCTTGCCCGCCGCGCAGGCGACGTTGAGCACCGGTCCCACCGGCGGAGTCAGCAGGCCGAGGACGTTGACCAGGGTGAAGAGAATGCCGAAGTAGACCGGATCGATTCCCGCAGCCTTGAGCAAGGGGAGGAAAATCGGGGTCAGGATGAGGATCGTCGGCACCACGTCCATGGCCATTCCCACCAGAAGCACGACCACCATCAGCATGACGTTCAGCAGGATCGGCTTGTCGGTCAGATCGTGCAGTGCGGCGGTAATGAGCTGGGGCATGCGGGCGATGGTCATGATGTAGCCGGCAACCTGGGCCGCCGCGGCAAGGAACATGACGACGGCGGAGGTCTTGGCCGCGCTGGTGAGTGCCTTGAACATCTCTTTGGGCGTGAGTTCGCGGTACACGAAAACGCCCACGAGGAGCGCGTATACCACGGCGACGACTCCCGCCTCGGTTGCAGTGAAGACGCCGCCCCGCAGCCCGACGATGATAATCACCGGCAGAAGCAATGCCCAAAGGCCGTTCATGACAATCCGCAACTTCTCCATCGCAGTGGTTTTGGGGGCGTTGGTGGAGCGGATGTTGTCCTTGCGGGCAATGAAGAACCAGGTGATGCTCATGATGATGGTCAGGTATATTGCCGGCGCGATGCCGCCCAGGAACAGGGATTTGATCGAAACCCCAGCGGCAACGCCATAGACGATCATCGGCA
Source organism: Propionivibrio sp. (assembly GCA_031547245.1). GTDB lineage: Bacteria > Pseudomonadota > Gammaproteobacteria > Burkholderiales > Rhodocyclaceae > Propionivibrio. The sequence continues at coordinate 26,173 of JAVBSG010000021.1, read as the reverse complement.
CGGACGGTGGCATGATCGGCGCCACCATATTGCCGGCGGCGACGAGTCCGGCCGCTTTCGGGCGGCTGTAGCCTGAATCGGCCATCATCGGAATGAGAATCGCGCCCAGCGCAGCCGTGCTGGCGACGGCTGAACCGACGAGGCTGGCGAAGATCAGGCAGGCGAGAATCGTTACATAGCCCAGTCCGCCTCTGACGTCGCCGACAAAAATGTTGCAGAAGTCGATGATGCGCTTGGTCAGGCCGCCGCGATTCATCAATTCTCCGGCAATGATGAAGAAAGGCAGGGCCATCATGGTCACGCTGTCGATGCCCCGCATGAGCTGGGCGGCCACGATCTGCGGATTGGTGGCGCTTCCTCCGATGTGGAGGGCGGTGGCGATGGAGCCGAGAAGCAGGGAGAAGGCAATGGGAAGCCCCAGCATCATGGCGCCGCACAGATACACCATAAATAAAACGGTCAGGGTCACGGTCTTCTCCTATTGCATGTTGTCCGAGCCGGATTCGTCGCGAATCGCCAGGAGCTCGCTCACGGACATCTTGGTTACGACGAGGCGATGTATGTTCGCCAGCGCGATGAGGGTGATCGAAACGCCGGTGATGATTCCTACGGCATAGACCAGGTAAATTGGGAACTGCGTGGCGACCCAGCGATCGTTTAGATTCTGAACGACAAGCTGCCAACTGCCCATGGTCAGGACGGCCATGACCCAGATTATTCCGACCTGCACCAGAAAATAGATGATTTTCTGCCACACGATCGGAATGCGGGTCAGCAGGCTGTCGACGATGAGGTGCTGATTGTCCCGCATGGCGCCGATGGAACCCAGGTAAACCAGATAGATGAAGCAGAGGCGGGCGATTTCTTCAGACCATGCGAAGCCCGTGGAAAAGGCGTAGCGCAGTATCACGTTCGCGAACACCAGGGCAATCATGACCGCCAGAAAAAAGGCCATCAGAACCTCTACGCTTCGGAAAAGCGCGTCAAATTTTTTCATCCTAAAACTCCCTGCTGCCTGGAGAAAAAACCCTCATGGGGGTTCCATGAGGGTTCAAAGAGTTTCTTTTATTGCCGCTATCGTTCCTATTGAACGGCCCGGATCTTGTCGGTAAGCGGTTTGGCCCAGGTATGGTCCGTATAGAGTTTGTCGGTCAGCGGCTTGATCATTTCGATGATCTTCTGCCGGTCGGCGTCGGAACAGGGTGTGACAGTCACGTTTTTCCCCTTGAGGAACTGGCGGTCCTTGTCGACGCTGGCGATATAGTTGTCCCAGGCTTTCACGGCCGTCGCTTTCGCGGCATCCCGGATCGCTTTTTGATGCTCGGCGCTGAGTTTGTCGAAGAAGGGGGCGTTGACCAGGATTTCCAGGGTGGCGACGATATGGTTGGTCTCGTACAGGTATTTCTGCACTTCGTAGAACGCCTCGCTGATGACCGTCACCATGCCGTTATCCTGGCCGTCGACGACGCCGGTTTCCAGGGCGCTGAAGAGTTCGCCCAGGGGAATGACCTGGGCGCTGGCGCCGAGGTTTTTCGCGATGCCGACGTGGATGGGGTTGGACGGCATGCGGAACTTCTGCCCCTTGAAATCATCGACCGAGGTCAGCTTCTTGTTGCTGGTGAAGGTGCGGGCGCTGTTCGGTCCCCAGGCCAGCATATGGACGGAGGGGAATTTCTGATGGAACGATGCGTTCATTTCGTCGGCGATGGCGCCTGTCCAGACCTTCTTCGCGTGATTCAGGTCGCGGTACAGGAACGGCCAGTCGGAGATCAGCATGGTCGGATACTCCTGGTTCATCGGGGTGCCGACGATGGCGATCTCGATGGTGCCGTTGCGCACGCCGTTCCAGAGGTCGCCTTCATTTCCCAGCGTGCCGGAGTGATACACATCAACCTTGACGGCGCCGTTGGTGGCCTTTTCCACCTGGGGCTTGAACACGGTATCCAGCGCCGCCGCCATGGGGTGGGTATCTCCCCAGTTATCGCCTACCTTGATGGTTATGGGCTGGGCCGCAAACACGCTTGTTGCCGCAAGTGTCAGGCACGTCGCTAAAATTTTACTGATTTTCATCTTTTGCCCCTCTGTTTGAAAAAGATTGTGGGCCGCCCGAAGCGGCAATCCGGGATCTCTTGTCAGAAAGTCTCCCGATGGACTTCCGAGCACGCCAATCCGCCGCTGCTATCGCCCGGCAATGCCAAGGCAAAGCGCGTTTTCAGTATAGCAAACCGGGATTGCCGCGTTCTTTCAACCAAGATCTCTTCCCCCGTTTTTTTGTCGCCCTGTTCGACTCTGCCGCACGAACCGTCATCAACCGGCCCGCCCCGGCGGCATGGCTCAGGCAAGCCGATCAAGCCTGCCCGTTTCCGTGAATCGATGGTAAACAAGCACACTATACTTGTATGGTAGTAGACTTTGTCTTTTAACGCAAGATGGGATTGCAGGAATGGATTTTTCAGGCGGGCTGTCGGACGTTTCGGCGCTTATCATCGGGCCGGTCGGGAATGCCATTTGGCGCCAATCTTGTATGGTAAATATGCAGCGCATATGTTGCGATCGCTATCCGGTCCGTTGCCGCTGGACGTTCGGGTGGCCTGGGCGCAGGCCGTAGATGCCAATGTCGTTCCACGTCGCGGATGCGCGACTTCGTTGTGCCGATGTCCGATGCGCCGACTTCCGAAACGGCCGACCAGCGCCTTCGTCTGTTCATCAGATCTTCGCGGGGAATTCATCCGTCGGGCCGGCGATGCCTTTTTTCCAGCGGGCGCATCGTCCTGCAAGCGCTTTTTTTTGTTCACCGGGCGATGCAGCTCCGGAAAAAGCATGGTATAAACAGTATGACGTAGGCAATTGCAGGCGCGGAGCCCGGGCCTGGTCCTTGAGCCGCATGGGGAAAAGGCGGGAGATCATCGGGTAAACGGCGCGCGGCGAAAGAAAAATCTGCCGCGCCTTATCCTTTTTGAATATGCCATTGGCGGTGGCGGCGCGTGCCTGCCCGATGTATGTCATTGTCATGGAAGATATTCGTGTATTATTGGGCTATACTGTTTTTTGCTGGTGGGAGATTTCTCCGTGGCGAGCGGCGCAGTTTCGCTTTGCAGGGAAATCTCGGGTTTCGCGATCTCGTGAATGTCGCCGCGCGGAAACCGCCAGAGGAGGATATGAATGAAGCGAATCGTTTCTGCCGTTCCGGGCCGGATCCGGATCAAGGATAAGCCGCTCGGGGACAGAAAGATGGCCGAGCGGATGGCGGCCGAACTGGAAAAGCGTTTCCCGGTCCGGGAGTGCCGCATCAATACCGGCGCCTGCTGTGTCGTGGTCAACTACGATGCGGCGCTCATTGCGCCGGCCGAGATGCAGCACCGGACCGAGGTGTTTCTCGCCGACTGGCTGGCGCGTGCCGCGCCTTCGCGCCGGCGCCGTCCGGCGCGTCTGGTCTTGAACAGCCAGGCCAAGCGCATGGCGCTGGCGAGCCTGAGCGCATCGCTGGCCTCGGCCTATACCGGGCATACGCGCCTGCACATCATCACCGGCTGGATGTTCGTCGCCAGCCTGGCGGCACATCTGGCCGTCTTCAGGCGAACGATATTGCGTTGAGCTTTTTTGTGGCAGATAGTGAGAAATGGAAGTCATCGAAAAACTGAGGCAGTATGCAAATTGCGTAGAGATTGTGCACCACATTCCCGGGCGGATACGTTTCAGGCTGGTGCAGGGTAACGTCTCCGTGCTGGATGCTTCGGTCGGGCCGCTGATAGCGCGCGCCAGGGAATTCAAGGAGGCACTGGAAGGCGCCTCCGGCATCCGGTCGATCCGGGTCAACGCGATGGCGCGTTCGTGTACCGTCGAGTACGACGCGGGCGCCATTCCTTTCCGGGCCTGGGGCGACTTCATCGGCGGGAAGCCGAGCGAGGCTTCCGAGGTGCTGGCCGGAATCATCATGAGCAAATACGCGGAGGTGAAGTGTGCGTGATAGGGCTTACGCTGTCGCCGCTATCGGCCGCCAGTTGCAGAACGGTCTGCGGGCGGAATATGAAGCGCGCGCCTTTTACAACGCCATGGCATACGCCTACGGCGGGCGCAAGCCGCTGCCGACGCTTGTGGACGCCAGCGAAAAGCGCATCGGCTGGCTGACGGCGGCCTGCCGGCGCTATGGCATTCCATGTCCTCCCGACAATACCGCCGGGAGAATCGGCATCACCGGGCTGTGGCGCGAGGATTGCTGCCGTGCCGCCAGCGCCGAACTGGCGTCGGCGGAAAACTACCGGCTTTGCCTGGCCAATGCCGCCGGCGGCCCGCGCGATCTGCAGGGGGTGTTCGACAAACTGTTCCGCCATACCGTCGACCGCCTGCTGCCGGCCTTGCAGCGGGCGATCGCGGCGGCGGAAAAACAGGAGCGTTTTCATGCCGCGCATGGCATTCCCCGGCAGGAGGCCTATCTTGAGCATGGCATCTTTTCGACTCTCGCTGAAAAGATGTTTTCCGTCCTCGGCGCGGATCACTCCATTTCGGGGTGGACTTTGCCGCTGCTTCGCCAAATGAACCCGCTGATGTTGGGCGGCGTGGCCTTTGGAGGGGCGGTGACCTACGCGTTGAAAAAGAAATCCCTGTCGAAACGAAAAGGAGGTTGATATGTTCCCATTGTTCCCCTTCGCCATCGGGCTGGTGGTCGGCGCCGCTGGCATCAAGCTGGTGCGTACCGGAAAGGCGAAAAAACAGATCGAAGAGGCCCAGAGTTATTTGCGTAGCGCGACTGTCAGCGGCCTCTCCGCCATCGAACAGTCGTCGGCGCGGTTGCGCGACCGCCTCCAGGAGGAGCCTTCGGAAGCGCCTCAGGAAGAGGCTCCGGCGGCCAGGCGATCCAAACCGGCGGCCAAGCCCGCCGCCAAGCCGGCTCCCAAGCGCCGTCCCGCGGCGGCCAAGGCCAAGGCGGCTCCGGCAAAAAACAAGGATGAAGCATGAAGAAGCGCGGCAAGGTAAAACCCGCCGCCTGGTGCCCAGCGCCGCCGTGCTATGGCCCTTATGGCCGGGCCTGGAGGGGGGCGGGGGCGTATCCGCTGTCACCCTTTGCCGACAGCGAGGCGAACAACGGCTTCGCGCGCGGGTTCATCGCCGCCGGGCTGATTGCGGCAGTCGGCGCCAAGCGCCTCAAGCGCAAGGAGATATTGAAATCGGCGCTGCAGAACGGTACGGCCCTGGCGGCCGGCATTGCCGGCGCCAACGCCATCGACCGGCGCGATTACGGTTCGGTGCTGGTGGCGATCGCCGCCGGCGCCGTCGGACTGTCCGCCATCGACCGCCTGTTCCCGGATACACCCTCCAGTACGGAAAGGAATTCCTATGAGTAAGAAGAAGTTCAAGAAGATGTTGCGCAGGGCCATGAAAAAGGAATATGCAAAAAACATGGATAGCGGCTTCGGCTACGCCGATTCCGGGCCGGGAAACTGGAATGGCGACGGTTTCGGGCAGGGATCGGACAAAGCCCTGGGCAAAGGATTCGGAAGCGGTTTCGGTTTTCCGCGTGGACTGGGATGGCGCTCCGGCCAGACCGAACAGTTCATCCTGGGCGCCGTGCTCGGCGCGGCGGGCGCGTATGTCCTGGCCGACGAGGAATTGCGCGGCAAGGTCATGAAGTCGGCGATGAAGCTCTATTCCGGTTTTACCGGGGGTATCGAGGAGTTCAAGGAACAGATGGCCGATCTGAAGGCCGAACTCGAGGCTGGCCATAGCGCCTGAAGCATGCAGCGCCCCCCTTTGTTCGTCCGGCTTGAGCTGGCGCATTGCACGCCGTCGCGCGTGCGGTGGCGCTACCTTTGCCATGCCGACGCCTCACCGGCGGAAAAGGACATCGCCCTGGCCGCGAGCAATCTGCCCGGCGTCGCCGGGGTGCGCGTCAACGCCAAGGCGCGGTCGCTGATCGTCCAGTTCGATCCTGAAAAAACCGATCACGAGAGCTTGGCCCGCGATCTGCTGGCCTTGCCGCATCCCAAGCTCCTGCCGGCGGGAAAGAAGGCAGCCGGCTCGCGCCGCGCCGTGCCGGCGGGCGTGGCCGGCAGTCTGGCGATCCTGGCCGGAACGGAGCGTCTGCCGGAAAGCCTGAAAATGCCGGTGGCGCTGGGGGCGTCCGTCCCGCGGCTGATTCATGCCCTGGCCGACCTGCGCCGCAACGGCCTGACCTCGCACGTGCTCGAAGCGCTGGCCGTGTCCATTTCGCTGGCGCGCCGGGATTACCTGGCGGCCAACACCACCAATTTCATGCTGACTCTTGGTGAGCACCTCGAAGAGTCGATCGCGCGCCGCTCCGAGGAACTGCTCAAACACCTGATCAATCCCGTGAGCGAGGAAGTCTGGGTCGAACGCAACGGCGCCGAGGCGCTGACGCCGGCCACCGAAGTCGAGGTCGGCGATATCGTCATCGTCGCCACCGGCACGGTCATCCCCATCGACGGTACGGTGATGGGCGGCGAGGCGACGGTCAACGAAGCGTCGATGACCGGCGAGAGCGTCCCGGTGGCCAAGGCGCGCGGCAACCACGTCCTGTCGGGCACGGTCGTCGAGGAAGGGCGGCTGCGGGTTTACGCGGAACACGTCGGTTACCGCACGGCGGCGGCGCGCATCGCCGAATATGTTGAACAGTCGCTGACGGCCAAGAGCGAGGCGCAGCTGCAGGCCTCGCGCCTGGCCGACCGCCTGGTCCCCGCCGTGCTCGGGCTGGCCGGCGCCTCGTTCGTGCTGAGCGGCGACTGGGGCCGCGTCGCTTCGGTCCTGCAGGCGGATTACTCGTGCGCCCTCAAACTGGCGACGCCGGTGGCCTTCAAGTCGGCCATGTATTCGGCGGGGCGGGGCGGTATCCTCGTCAAGGGGGCGACGGCCCTCGAACGCCTGGCGGAAGCGGATACCTTCGTTTTCGACAAGACCGGCACGCTGACGACCGGCTCGCTCGAAGTGACCGATTCGATCACGCTGGACGAAGCGTTTACGCCCGACGATCTGATCTGCCTCGCCGCGTCGGTCGAAGAACACTACTTTCACCCGCTGGCGATTGCCGTCGTGACGGCGGCGCGCAGCGCCCAGGGAAAGCATTTCGACCATACGGAGGTCGAATTCGTCGTGGCGCACGGAGTGGCCAGCGAGGTCGACGGCAAACGCATCGTCATCGGTTCGCGGCACTTCATCGAGGAGGACGAAGACATCGACGTTTCCGGCCACGATGCGGTCATCTCCCGGCTCTACCGCGAAGGCAAGACCCTGCTCTACATCGGCTACGGCGGGACGCTGATCGGCCTCCTGGCGCTCAAGGACAAGGTGCGCGCGCACAGCCTCGATACGATAAAGCGCCTGCGCGCGCTGGGTGTCAAGCGCATCCTCATGCTCACCGGCGATCACCGGGAACGCGCGGCGGAACTCGCCGCCATGCTCGGCCTGGACGAGTTCTACGCGGAACTGATGCCCGCCGACAAGGCGGGAATCATCGAAAAGCTGGGCAAGCAGGGGGCGCGGATCGCGTTCGTCGGCGACGGCATCAACGATGCGCCGGCCCTGTCGGGGTCGCACGTCGGCATCGCCATGCAGAAAGGCGCGGACATCGCCCGCATGTCGGCGGACATCGCCCTGCTGGAGGACGACATTGCCCGCGTGGCCGACGCCAAGGCCGTGGCGAACCGTACCATGCGGCTGATCGACAAGAACTACCGGCTCGTCGTCGGGGCGAATTCGGCGATCCTCGGCGCCGCCGCCTTGGGAGTGTTGCAGCCCATTGCCGCGGCGACGCTGCACAACGGGACGACCATCGGCATTCTGCTCAAAGCCTTGTGGGGCGGAAAACGAGGTAAAAAGAAGTAGCTTGACCGGTCGTCAGGACTTTTGCAGGTTGCCACCGTCGGAAAGTTGGAATAGCCATCTTCTTCACTTTTCCAAGATGCCGAAAACAGGCCTGCGGCGCGAAAACGGCATGCAGATGGCAAGCGGGAAAGTCTTAAACTATACAATTCTGACTTTGGTATCCGCTCTGGAAATGTCAGCTTCTCTCTCAAGGTTGTCGAAATTTTTTACATCCGTCCACAGGCATTGGAAGAGAACGAAATCATCGATAACAGAACCCGCTTATTCCGTAACGCCAGTCATAGTGGTTCTGTGTATTTTATTCAAGCCGTGAGTGGATATTACAAAAAGAGAGTGACATTCATCATCTCCATTTCTCTTTGTCGAAAAATTTTACAAACAGACGCAATAAACAGGAACTATTTCACCCCATTCCAGTGAAAGACAAGGTGGCACATTTCATGCTTGAGTAGGCTGAATATTCCAGAACCTGGAATATTCTCGCTAAACAGCATGGGAGAAAACCGAGAAATTCCTATTTGCATTTGCTGGCATGGTGGACGGCAGGATTTGCATATTTTACTAACATTTTGATTTTTATTGTAAATCTTAGGTCGCCATGAATTTTTTGGGATTAATTACTGCAATTCAAGGAGGGAGAACATGCAATCCATCAAGAAGAAAATCGCTTGTGCTCTGTTGTTCGGCCTGGCCCTGCCATTGAGTGCTCATGCAGCCCTGACCATAGAAAACGGGTATGTTTTGGCCGGCGTCAGCGACTTTGGCACGCTCGGCTCCAATGGCACTAAATCGCCTGGCCTGTTGTTCGATTCAACGGGCACAGGTAACTACGGAGTCAACGATTTTTTGACGCCCGGCACGCCTTTCGCGGGGTTTTACATCACCGCGCTTGGCAACAAGTATCATAGTAACAACACCGGGGATACCAAGTTCAACGGTTTTACCTTAACGCAAAATTCGCCGACTTCGGTCACGGCTACGGGTATTTCCAAAGACGGCTTGCTCGGTGTCACCAATACGTATTCGATTGCCACGATTGGCGAGCGCTCGGTCATAAACGTCACGACGACGCTGACCAATTACGGAACGTCTTCGCTCACCGATCTGGCGTTTTTATTTGCGATCGATCCCGACCCGGATGCCAACGTTTATAGCGTCTTTGATACGGACAACAAGATTTTGTCCGACGATCAGGTTTGCGCATCCGGTTTGAAGACCGGAGAGACGCTTTGCCTGTATACGGATTCCGACTATGCTCACAAGGCCGGTGTGAAGAGCGACTGGAACTGGTTTACACTGGATCCGGCGGATTTTCTGTCCGGCGTCAATGCTGGCAACGGGGACCATGTCATAGGGCTTGGGTTTGCCTTAGGGGATCTTGCCGGTGGTGGAAGTCTGGATTTCAGTCTTTCGACGGTCTTGGGAGGGTCTCTTGAGATCGCCGTGGGCGAGGTTCCCGAACCGTTGAGCACGCTGCTCGTGGCGTGCGGGTTGCTGGGGATTGCGGGTTTTGGGAGAAGGAAGGGTAGCTAAACGCGCCTGAGGATTTTTCCCCTATGCAATAAAAGAGGCCTGAATAAAAGGCCTCTTTCGGACTGCCGGCAGAGCCTCCAGCGATTGGAGGCTCTGTCATATCCGCGGTGGTGCATGTCGTTGAAATGCAAAGAAAATATTCCCCGGGCCGTTTTCCTTTGAAAACTGTCGTGGCAAAACCGTGGTGTTCCGTGCGCCGAAAGGTGGCCGATTCCCGGCTTTGACCGCCGGATGCGCTAATGCGTGTCGGCGCGGCTACCGCCCATGCCCCGTTTTTTCATGAATAACAGCAGCGGCACGACCCCGAGCATGGCCAGGCCGAACATCAGGAACAGGTGGGTGAAGGACAGCATTTGCGCCTGTTTGAATATCTGCTGGCTGAGCAGCGCCTTGGCTTTCAGGTCGGCCAGCGCTTCCGGGGTGCCGATGCTGATCAGCCGGGCCTTGAAGATGGCCAACCGCTCCAGGGCCAGGGGGCTGTTGGCGGCGACGTGGTCGCTGAGCGCGGCGAACTTGATTTTGCCGTACTGGCTGAGCAGCGTGGCCGAGGCGGCGATGCCGACGCTGCCGCCGAGCTGCCGGGTCAGGTTGTAGAGGCCGGCGGCGTCAGCCCGCAGCCGCGGTGGGATGCTGGCCATGGTCAGCGTGTTGAGCGGCATGAAGATCATGCCGAGCCCGATGCCGCGGATGGTCAGCGGCACGAGGAAATCCATCGTCCCGGAATCGGTGGTGAAGTGGTAGTGGTCCCACATGCTGTACAGGAAGATCAGAATGCCGGCGATGATGATCGGCCGCGCCGACACGCCGCGTTCCATCAGCTTGGCCACGACCGGCATGACCAGGCCGGAAACCAGCGCCGACGGGAAGATCAGCAGGCCGGTCTGCCAGGCGGTGTAGCCCATCAGCGTCTGCACGTAGACCGGGAAGACGAAAACGGTGGAATAGAGGCAGGCTCCTAGCAGGAAGGTCATCACCAGGCCCGAGGAGTATTGGACGTCGCGGCACAGCCCCAGGTCGACCAGCGGGTGCTCGCTTTCCAGCTGGCGGATGATGAAGAGGCCGAGCGCGAGGACGGCGGTGACGCCATAGGCGGTGATTTCCGACGAGTCGAACCAGTCGAAGCGCTCGCCGCGTTCGAGAAACAGCTGCAAGGCGCCGATGCCGGCCGACATCATGAGCAGGCCGAGATAGTCGATTTTTTCTATCTTGCGCCGGAATTGCGACTCGGGGATGTAAACGAGCACCATCAACAGGGCGATGATCCCGAGCGGAATATTGATGTAGAAGATCCACGGCCAGGAATACTGGTCGGTCAGCCAGCCCCCGAGCGTCGGGCCGAGCATCGGGCCGGTCATGATGCCCATGCCGAAGATCGACATGCCGGTGGCGACATCCTTGCGCGAGAAAGTTTCGAAAATGGTGGCCTGCGCCGTGGCGATCAGCCCGCCGCCGCCCAGGCCCTGCACGATGCGCCAGAAGACGAGCGAGGCCAGCGTGCCGGATTCGCCGCAGGCGAAGGAGGCGAGCGTGAACAGCAGGACCGAAAGCAGCAGATAGTTGCGGCGGCCGAAAACGTCGCCAAGAAAGCCGGAGATCGGCAGCACGATGACGTTGGCGACGACATAGCCGATCGAGACCCAGGTGATTTCGTCAAGCGAGGCGCCCAGCGATCCCATCATGTGCGGGACGGCCACGTTGACGATGCTGGTGTCCACCAGTTCCAGCACGCAGGCCAGCGTGACCGTGATGGCGATGATGTAGCGGTTGGCGTGAATTTCTTCAGGCGTGGTCGACCGGCAGAGCGCGGGGAGAATCGGTTGCATGCGTCGAGGGGAGGGCGGCTGAGGGGGATCAGCGCGTGGCGATAACGACGTTGACCGACATCCCGGGGCTGAGGGCTATGCCTTCGGGGACTTCGTCGATGACGATCTTGACCGGGATGCGCTGCACCACCTTGGTGAAATTGCCCGTCGAATTATCCGGCGGCAGCAGGGTGAAGCGGGCGCCAGTCGCCGAACTGAAGGAGTCGACATGCCCGGCCAGGCGGACTCCGGGATAGGCGTCGATGTCGATTTCGACCTTTTGCCCCGGCTTGACCTGTTCGACCTCGGTTTCCTTCAAATTGGCGACGACCCAGGGCGTTTCGGATTGCACCAGGTACATCAGGGTTTGCCCGGCCTGGATCATCTGGCCGGCTTCGATGGCTTTTTTGCTGATGACGCCGTCGGCGGGAGACAAAACGCGGGTGTCGGCAAGCTGGTTGCGCGCCAGGCTGACGTTGGCCTGCGCGGCAACGACCTTGGCTTGCGCGGCCTTCAGGCCGGCTGCGGAGACGCCGACCTGCTGATTGACGGCCGAAGCCGATTCGCGTGTGCTTCTGAGCTGGGCTTCCAGCGCGCTGACGCGCGCCTCGGCGGATTTGAGCGCTGTTTCGGCAGCGTCGAGCGCCGCTGCGCTGAACATTTTCTGCTTGGCAAGATCGCTGGCGCGGACGTAATCGCGCTGCGTCTTGTCGACGTTGGCGCGCGCTTCGACGATCTGGGCTTCGATGCTGTGGGTCTGCGAACTGGCCGCGGCGGCGTTGGCCTGCGCCGCGGCGATCTGCGCCTGCGCGATCCCCGGTTGCCCTTCCTTGCCGGCCGAGGACAGCGCTTCCTGGTATTCCGCCTCGGCCAGGGACAGCCGGGCGGTGAAGTCCCGCGGATCGATCTCGACGAGCAGGTCGCCGGCCTTCGTTGCCTGGTTGTCGGCCACCGGGACGCTGAGCACATAACCGCCGACCCGCGCGGCGATCGGCACGATGCGGCCTTCCAGTTGCGCATTGTCGGTGGAGACGTGCGAACGGTTCCACCACCAGCGCTGGGCGAGGGCGGCCACGATCAGCAGGGTTATGGCGGCGAAAACGAGGCGTGTCTGCCGCTGCTTTTTCGGCGCGGCGGGTTTGTTCGGAGGGGTATCCATCGTGTTACTTTCGTGAGGCAATGCCATTGAGAACGACATCCAGCAGTGAATCGACCGCGGCGGGAATATCCGCGAGACTGTCCTGTTGTTCCGGGAAAGTGCGGCGCCAGATATCGTGCAGCAGCAGGGGGGAGATGAGGGCGCGCGTCACCGTCCTCGCGTCGCACGGGCGGAATTCGTTCGAGGCGATGCCCGCGAGCACGATTCCATCGAGCAGGCTGCGGATGCGGTCGCCGATTTCTTCCTGGAAAAACCTGGCCGATTCGGGGAAATTCCCGGCGTCGGCGATGATCAGCTTAAAAATGTTGTAGGGGCTGCGGGTGATGGCCTCGCACCACATGAGGATGCTGAGCCGCAGGCGTCCCTCTGCGTCAGGGCACTGGCGCGCGGCTTCTTCGATATGATCGATGCTGGACGAAACGGTGTCGCGGATGGCGGCCATGAACAGCGCTTCCTTGCTGGGGAAGTAAAGGTAAACCGTTCCCTTGGTGACGCCGGCTTCGCGGGCGACGTCGTCGATCCGGGTGGCGGCGAAGCCCTTGCGCTGAAAATTCGCCAGGGCGGCGGCGATAATTTCCTTGGGGCGCGCTTCCTTGCGGCGTTTTTTGGGCGGTCTGCCATCGGTCATGGGCAAATGGGATAATAACTGAACAGTCAGTCATTATAGCGGTTCCGTGGGGAATTAATGTTTGCCAGCCGGTTTGCCGTTTACTTGCGTATTTAGGGTTCGCTTCGTGTCCGATATCGGCCGGGAGCGTTCGCAAATGGCCGAGGCCATTTCGTCACGGCGTGCTTGATTTCGTGATCCGCCGGAATGCCCGGCCACCGGCCGCGCGAGGGCGGGAGCGGCCCGTACGGCTCGAGTTTTCTTCTTTCCGGCCATTTACCGTTGAGCGAATTGCCGTTATAATCCGGCAGTTTTCCGCTCGCCCCCTTTTGGGGCAGACTAGATAAATGAGATGGGCGTTTCGCCCATTTTTCTTTTGTAGCTATGGATTTGATTACGCTTATAGAAAAGACCGTTACCGGGCTGGGGTTCGAATTGGTGGATTTCGAACAGAGTCCGCGCGGGCGTATCCTGCGTGTCTTCATTGATAAACCCGAAAAACCCGGTGGGGTCGATGTCGAGGATTGCGCGCTGGTCAGCAATCAGCTCTCGCGCGTGTTGACCGTGGAGAATGTGGATTACGATCGCCTTGAGATATCTTCGCCCGGCCTTGACCGGGTGTTGAAAAAAATGTCCGATTTCGAGCGTTTTGCCGGCGCCGAGATCAATTTGCGCTTGCGGCTGCCTGTCAACGGCCGGCGGAATTTCAATGGTGTCCTGCACGGCGTGCTGGATGGCAAGGTGCGTTTGACGATCGATTCGGGCGACGTGGATCTGGAGTTTGACAACATCGACAAGGCCAGGCTGGTGCCGAAGTTCGACTGATAATGTCGGAATGATGAGGGGGTATTGAGGAAATGAGTCGCGAAATTTTGCTGCTGGTCGATGTACTGGCGCGCGAAAAAAGCGTGTCCAAGGAAATCGTTTTCGGCGCTCTGGAACTGGCGCTCGCCTCGGCGAGCAAGAAACGCATCCACGACGACGCCGATGTGCGCGTGGTGGTCGACCGCGAGTCGGGGGATTTCGACACCTTCCGCCGCTGGATAATCGTGCCGGACGAAGAGTATGTGAACGAAGCCCAGCAGATGCCCCTGTCCGATGCCCAGAAGCAGGACCCGGAGGTCGAGGTCGGCGATTTCCTTGAAGAAGCGCTCGAACCCATCGATTTCGGACGAATCGGCGCGCAGGCGGCCAAGCAGGTCATCCTGCAGAAGATCCGCGATGCCGAGCGCGACCAGATTCTCAACGATTTCCTGGATCGCAAGGAACACCTGGTGACTGGCACCATTAAGCGCATGGAGCGCGGCAATGCCATCATCGAAGCCGGGAAGATCGAAGCGGTCCTGCCGCGCGACCAGATGATTCCGCGCGAAAACCTGCGGGTCGGGGACCGTGCCAAGGCCTTCCTGCTGCGCATCGACCGCGCCGCGCGCGGCCCGCAGCTGATCCTGTCGCGCACGGCGCCGCAGTTCATTATCGAACTGTTCGGCATGGAAGTGCCCGAGGTCGATGACGGCCTGCTGGAAATCAAGGCCGCGGCCCGCGATCCGGGGATGCGCGCCAAGATCGCCGTCAAGTCCAACGATCCGCGGGTCGATCCCATCGGCACCTGCGTGGGCATGCGCGGCATGCGCGTCACGGCGGTGACCAATGAACTGGCGGGAGAGCGCGTCGATATCGTGCTGTGGTCCGCCGATCCGGCGCAGTTTGTCGTCAGTGCGCTGGCGCCGGCCGAGGTGCTTTCGGTGGTGGTAGACGAAGACAAGCACAGCATGGACGTCGTCGTCGATGAGGCCAACCTGGCGGTGGCCATCGGGCGGGGTGGCCAGAACGTGCGGCTGGCTTCGGAGCTGACGGGCTGGACCATCAATCTGATGACCGAAGAGGAGTCGCAGACGCGAAACGAAGCCGAGTCCGCGGCGATCCGCGTGCTGTTCATGGAAAAGCTCGATGTCGACGAGGACATTGCCAACATCCTGATCAGCGAAGGGTTCTCGACGCTGGAAGAAGTGGCCTACGTGCCGCTTCACGAAATGCTCGAGATCGAGGCTTTCGACGAAGCGACGGTGCAGGAGCTGCGCGAACGCGCTCGCAACATCCTGCTGACCGAAGCCATCGTTGCCGAGGAGCAGCTTGGCGACGTGTCGGAAGATCTGCTCGGTCTGGAGGGCATGGACAAGCAATTGGCCGCGAAGCTGGCGGGCAGCGGTGTCAAAACGCGCGACGATCTGGCCGATCTGGCGATCGACGAGCTGGTCGAACTGACCGGCGTCGATGCCGACCGCGCCAAGGAGCTGATCACCACGGCGCGCGCGCACTGGTTTGAATAGCAGTATCGAAGGTAAAGCAGAAAGAGGGATTCACTCATGGCGCAAACAAGCGTTGCCCAATTAGCGGCTGACCTGAAAATGCCAGCCACCGTGCTGCTGGAGCAGCTGCAGAAGGCCGGGGTCGTCAAAAGCCGGCCGGACGACCAGCTCTCCGAGCAGGATAAATCGAGATTGCTCGAGTACCTGCGCCGTTCGCATGGCGATGCCGACGTAAAGACGAAGATTACCCTGACGCGCAAGGAAACCAGTGAAATTCGCGCGCAGGACGCGCATGGAAAATCGCGGACCGTTCAGGTCGAAGTGCGCAAGAAGCGTGTTCTGGTCAAGCGCGATCCTGCCGAACTACGGGCCGAGGCCTTGAGTGCCAAAGCGGCCCTGTCGGTGCCGGTGCCCGAAGCGGCGAAACCCGAGCCCGACCCCGTTGTCGAGCCGACTCCTGTTCCTCCGGTCGTCGAGCCGGTTGTGGAGCTTGCCGCCGTCGAGCCGGAAGCACCGCCGGTAGAGGTGGCGCCGGTGGCTGCTTTGCCAGAGACTGAACCCGAGGCGACCGCAATCGAGGATGAGCCGGAGACGGAATCCGCCCCCAGTGAGGCTCCCGCGGTATCGCCCGAGGCCGTTGCCGAATCGAAGGACAAGCAGCGTCCGGCGAAAACGAAGGGCAAGGAAGCGCCTCCGCAGGGGGCCGCCAGACCGGCAGTCAAAAAAGTGGTGACGCGTGCATCGCTTATCGGCGAGGAGCAGCAGCGGCTGCGCGCCGAAGAGGAGCGCCGCAACGCCGAGCTGCGGGCGCGCCAGGAAGCGGAGTATCTCGAGAAACAGCAGCGCGCCGCCGATCTGGTCCGCTTGAAGAAAGAGGCCGAAGAGAAGGCGGTTGCCGCACGCGCGGCGGAAGCGGCGAAACAGGTCGCCGCCCGGACGGCGAGCGGCAAGGGCGGCGAGGAGAAAACGGAAAAATCCGAGAAACCGCCGCGTAAAACCGATGGAAAACCGGGTCCCGCCGAGAAAAAGGGCGGCGACAAAAAGGAAAAAACACCCCGCAAGGGCGACGAGAGCAGCGGCAAGCGGCAAGGGCTCAAGACGCGCGGCGCGACTTCCGGATCGGAATGGCGCGAAGGCGGCAAGCACGGCAAGCGCGGCAACCGCCACAGCGACGCCGATGCGCATGCTTTCCAGGCGCCGACCGAGGCAGTCGTGCGCGACGTGCACGTGCCGGAAACCATTTCCGTTGCCGATCTGGCGCACAAGATGGCGGTCAAGGCCACCGAGGTCATCAAGACCTTGATGAAGATGGGGTCGATGGTGACCATCAACCAGGTGCTGGACCAGGATACGGCGATGATCCTCGTCGAGGAAATGGGGCATCGCGCATTGGCGGCCAAGCTCGACGATCCGGAAGTCTTCCTGGACGATGCGGAATACAAGGACGCGCCGCAACTGCCGCGCGCGCCGGTGGTGACGGTGATGGGCCACGTCGACCATGGCAAGACCTCGCTGCTCGACTACATCCGGCGCACCCGCGTGGCGTCAGGCGAAGCGGGCGGCATCACGCAGCATATCGGCGCCTACCACGTGAAAACGGAACGCGGCATGGTGACCTTCCTGGATACGCCGGGCCACGAGGCCTTTACGGCGATGCGCGCGCGCGGCGCCAAGGCCACGGACATCGTGATCCTGGTCGTCGCCGCCGACGACGGCGTCATGCCGCAGACGCGCGAAGCGATCCACCACGCCAAGGCGGCGGGGGTGCCGATCGTCGTTGCCGTCAACAAGATCGACAAGCCGGAGGCCAACCCGGACCGCGTCAAGCAGGAACTGGTGGCCGAATCGGTCGTGCCGGAGGAGTACGGCGGCGATTCGCCGTTCATTTCCGTTTCCGCCAAGACCGGCGCCGGTATCGACGAACTGCTGGAGAACGTGCTGCTGCAGGCCGAAGTGCTCGAACTCAAGGCGCCCGAAGATGCGCCGGCCAAGGGGCTGATTATCGAAGCGCGCCTGGACAGGGGGCGCGGCCCGGTGGCGACGATGCTGGTCCAGTCCGGCACCTTGCGGCAAGGCGACATTCTTCTGTCCGGCCAGGTGTTCGGCCGCATCCGGGCGATGCTCGACGAAAGCGGCAAGATCATCAAGGAGGCCGGTCCGTCGATCCCCGTCGAGATCCTGGGATTGTCCGACGTTCCGTCGGCCGGCACGGATGCCATGGTGCTTACCGACGAGCGCAAGGCGCGCGAGATCGCGCTGTTCCGCCAGGGCAAGTACCGCGACGTGAAGCTGGCCAACAAGCAGGCGGCCAACCTGGAGAACATCCTTGAACAGATGTCCGAGTCCGAGGTCAAGGTGCTGTCGCTGATCATCAAGGCCGACGTGCAGGGTTCGCAGGAAGCGCTGGCGCAGTCGCTGCAGAAGCTGTCGACGGGCGAGGTCAAGGTCAACGTCATCCACGCGGCGGTCGGCGCGATCAGCGAATCCGACGTGTATCTGGCGCAGGCGTCCAAGGCCGTCATCATCGGCTTCAATACCCGCGCCGATGCCGGCGCGCGCAAGGCGGCCGAAACCGTCGGGGTCGACATCCGCTATTACAACATCATTTACGATGCGGTCGATGAGGTCAAGGCGGCGTTGTCCGGCATGCTCTCTCCCGAGAGACGCGAGGAGGTTACCGGGCTTGTCGAGATCCGCCAGGTCTTCCGCGCTTCCAAGATCGGCACGATCGCCGGCTGCTATGTGCTAGAAGGGATCGTCAAACGCACTTCGCGGGCGCGCCTGCTGCGCAGCAACGTGGTCATCTGGGACGGCGAGCTGGATTCGCTCAAGCGCTTCAAGGACGATGTCAGGGAAGTGCGCGCCGGTTTCGAGTGCGGCCTGTCGCTGAAGAACTACAACAATTACGAGGAAGGCGACCAGCTCGAGATCTACGATCAGACCGAAGTGGCGCGAACCTTGTGAGGCATGGAAGACATTGACCGCGAATAAGAGTTTTTCCCGACGCGACCGGGTTTCCGAGCAGATCCGCCGGGAACTGGCGGAGTTGATCCGCACCGAGCTGAAGGATCCGCGCGTCGGCATGGTCAGCATTACCGATGTCGAGGTCTCGGCCGACTATGCGCATGCCAAGGTGTTTTTCAGCAGCATGTCGGGCCGCGAGCATCTCGACTCGGTGATGGAGGGGCTGCAGAAAGCCGCCGGTTTTCTCCGCCACGAGCTGGGCCGGCGGATCACGATCCATACGACGCCGCAGCTGCATTTCGTTTTCGACGAATCGCTCGAACGCGGCGCCGACCTGTCGAAGCTGATCCAGGAAGCCGTCGCGGTTTCCAAGGCGTCCGACGCCGGCGATTCCTCCGAAAGCTGATTTGGCGGGGCAGCAAGGCATCGATACCGCGAAAGGGAAACGCCGCTGGCAGCGCGTCGATGGCGTGTTCCTGCTCGACAAGCCGCAGGGCATGACGTCCAACGCGGCGCTGCAGGTTGCGCGCCGCCTGTTCTCGGCGGCGAAGGCCGGGCATACCGGAACGCTCGATCCGATGGCGACGGGGCTGCTGCCGCTCTGTTTCGGCGAGGCGACCAAATTCTCGGCCGATCTTCTCGATGCCGACAAAACCTACGAAGCCGAGGCGATTTTCGGCGTGACGACCGATACCGGCGATGCCGAGGGCGAAGTCACCGGGCGCCGTACGCCGGACTTTTGCGCCGCCGATCTCGAAACGGTTCTGCAAGGCTTCCGGGGCGATATCCGGCAGATTCCGCCGATGCATTCGGCGCTGAAAAAGGACGGCCGGCCGCTTTACCAACTGGCGCGGCAGGGCATCGAGGTCGAGCGCGAAGCGCGCGAGGTGACGATCCACGAACTGGCGCTGCTGGATTTTTCGGGAGAACGCTGCCGGCTTCGCGTCCGATGCAGCAAGGGAACCTATATCCGGACGCTGGCGGTGGATATCGGCGAAGCCTTGGGATGCGGCGCGCATCTGACGGCGCTGCGCCGGACCGCCGTGGGCGATCTCTCGATCGACCGGGCGGTGACGCTGGATCGCCTCGAAGAATGTCCGGAGGATTGCCGCGGGTCCTTCCTGGCGCCGCCGGACGCCCTGTTGCAAAGCCTGCCGGCGGTCATTCTGGCGGACCGGGAAGCGCAGCGCTTCATGCATGGCAATCCCGTCGCTGCCGCCATCGGGCAGGCCGGAAAATGCCGCGTATACGGGGGGGGGCGCCTGTTGGGCGTGGGCGAAGCAGAGGCCGGCGGCGGCATCGTGCATCCGCGCCGGCTGGTCGCTGCGCCGTCCGCCTGATTTGATGAAACGCCGCAGTGCGGATATAATCTGAAGGCTGCAAGACAGTAAGCGGGAGAGCCGGTGTGCTTCTCCCGCTTTTACGTATCTAAGCTATAGCGATTACCCGAAACACGGAGGCGGCGTCGATTTTCCCCTGTCATGGCAGGGCGGCTCGTCCGCGACTCGTCCTTGCGTCTCCCGATGTTTGCGGGCAGCTATGCAGAACAGGAGTGCTTCGTGTCATTGTTACCCTCGCAATCCCCCGCCATTCTCGCGCTGGCCGACGGCACCGTTTTCCGGGGCCATGCCATCGGCGCCTCCGGCTCCTCATCGGGCGAAGTGGTATTCAACACGGCGATGACCGGCTATCAGGAAATTCTCACCGACCCGTCCTATTGCCGGCAGATCGTTACCCTGACGTACCCGCATATCGGCAATGTCGGATGCAATGACGAGGACTTCGAATCCTGCGGCAATTTCGCCGCCGGCCTCGTCATCCGCGACCTGCCGCTGCGCGCCGAGAACTGGCGCATGCAGGAAACGCTGTCCGATTACCTCAAAAAGCACGGCATCGTGGCCATCGCCGGCATCGATACCCGCAAGCTCACGCGCCTTCTGCGCGAGAAAGGCACGCAGGCGGGCTGCATCATGGCGGGCGAGATCGACGAGGAAAAGGCGCTGGCGCAGGCGCGCGCCTTCCCCGGCCTTTCCGGCATGGATCTGGCCAAGGCGGTGACGACCGGCGAGCCGTACGAATGGAAGGACGGAGAGTGGACTCTGCAGGGCTATCAGCCCGGCGCCGAGGTGGAATACCATGTGGTGGCTTATGATTTCGGCATCAAACGCAGCATCCTGCGCATGTTCGCCGCCCGAGGCTGCCGGGTGACGGTGGTGCCGGCGCAGACCTCGGCGGCCGAGGTGCTCGCCTACAACCCGGACGGCGTGTTCCTGTCGAACGGTCCCGGTGATCCCGAGCCGTGCGATTACGCCATCGCGGCGATCCGCGAGCTGCTGGCGAAAAAGGTTCCGGTCTACGGCATCTGCCTCGGACATCAACTGCTGGCGCTGGCCTCCGGCGCGAAGACGGTGAAGATGAAGTTCGGACACCATGGCGCCAACCATCCGGTCAAGGACCTCGATACGGGCTGGGTGATGATCACCAGCCAGAACCACGGCTTCGCCGTCGATGCCGCCACCTTGCCGGCCACGCTGCGGGCGACGCACGTTTCGCTGTTCGACGGCTCGCTGCAGGGGCTGGCGCGCACGGATACCCCGGCGTTCTCCTTCCAGGGGCACCCGGAGGCGCGGCCGGGGCCGCACGACATGTCGTCCCTGTTCGACCGATTCATTACCATGATGCAAGCCGGGAAGGCTGAAGGAAAGTAGCCCATGCCGAAGCGTACAGACATTAAGAGCATTCTGATCATTGGCGCGGGCCCGATCATCATCGGCCAGGCCTGCGAGTTCGATTATTCCGGAGCACAGGCCTGCAAGGCGCTGCGCGAGGAAGGCTACCGGGTGATCCTGGTCAATTCCAACCCGGCGACGATCATGACCGATCCGGAAATGGCCGACGTGACCTACATCGAGCCGGTCAACTGGAAGGTCATCGAGAAAATCATCGAGAAGGAGCGCCCGGACGCCCTGCTGCCGACGATGGGCGGCCAGACGGGCCTGAACTGCGCGCTCGATCTGGCGCGCAACGGCGTGCTCGAAAAATACGGCGTCGAGCTGATCGGCGCCCGCGAGGAAGCCATCGATAAGGCCGAGGACCGCGAGAAGTTCAAGGCGGCGATGACGCGCATCGGGCTGGATTCGGCACGTTCGGCAATGGCGCACTCGATGGAGGAAGCGCAGCAGGTGCAGGCGGCGATCGGGTTCCCGGTCATTATCCGGCCGTCATTCACGCTCGGCGGTTCCGGAGGCGGCATCGCCTACAACCAGGAGGAGTTCGTCGAGATCTGCAAGCGCGGCCTCGAAGTGAGTCCCCGGCATGAGTTGCTGATCGAGGAATCGCTGATCGGCTGGAAAGAAATGGAGATGGAGGTCGTCCGCGACCACAAGGACAACTGCATCATCGTCTGCTCGATCGAGAACCTCGATCCGATGGGAGTCCATACCGGCGATTCGATCACCATCGCGCCGGCCCAGACGCTGACGGACAAGGAATACCAGATCATGCGCGATGCCTCGATCGCGATTCTGCGCGAGATCGGCGTCGATACCGGCGGCTCCAACGTGCAGTTCGCGATCTCGCCGACCGACGGCCGGATCATCGTCATCGAGATGAACCCGCGCGTCTCGCGTTCCTCGGCGCTGGCTTCCAAGGCCACCGGTTTCCCGATCGCCAAGGTGGCGGCCAAGCTGGCCATCGGCTACACCCTGGATGAGCTGGCCAACGAGATCACCGGCGGCAAGACACCGGCCTCCTTCGAGCCGACGATCGATTACGTGGTGACCAAGGTGCCGCGTTTCGCGTTCGAAAAATTTCCGACTGCCGATTCCCGCCTGACGACGCAGATGAAGTCGGTCGGCGAGGTGATGGCGATCGGCCGGACTTTCCAGGAATCTTTCCAGAAAGCCTTGCGCGGCCTCGAAGTGGGCGTCGACGGCATGAACCAGCGCACGACCGACCGCGAGGAACTGGAGAAGGAACTCGGCGAACCGGGGCCGGAGCGCATCTGGTATGTCGGCGACGCGTTCGAGAACGGCTTTACGCTCGAGGAAGTGCATAAGCTCACGCATATCGATCCCTGGTTCCTCGCGCAGATCGAGGACATCGTCAAGATCGAGATGCAGCTCGACGACATGACCTTGAACGCCATTGACGCTACGACCCTGCGCGAATTGAAGCGCAAGGGATTCTCCGACCGGCGCCTGGCCAAGCTGTTGAAGACCAGCGAAACGAAGGTGCGCGCGCGCCGCCACCTGTTCGGCGTGCGCCCCGTCTATAAGCGGGTCGATACCTGCGCGGCCGAATTCGCCACGAGCACGGCCTATATGTATTCGACCTATGAGGAAGAGTGCGAGGCTCGCCCAAGCGACCGCAAGAAGATCATGGTGCTCGGCGGCGGGCCGAACCGCATCGGCCAGGGGATCGAGTTCGACTACTGCTGCGTGCATGCAGCGCTGGCGATGCGCGAGGATGGTTACGAGACCATCATGATCAACTGCAATCCGGAAACGGTATCGACCGACTACGATACGTCGGACCGGCTGTACTTCGAACCGCTGACGCTCGAGGACGTGCTGGAGATCGTCGCCATCGAGAAGCCGGTCGGCGTGATCGTGCAGTTCGGCGGCCAGACGCCGCTGAAGCTGGCTCGCGATCTGGAAGCCAACGGCGTGCCGATCATCGGCACCTCGCCGGACATGATCGACGCCGCCGAGGACCGCGAGCGCTTCCAGAAGCTGCTCAATGACCTGGGGCTCCGGCAGCCGCCCAACCGCACGGCGCGGACCGAGGCCGAGGCGCTTGCCCTGGCCGAGGAAATCGGCTATCCGCTGGTGGTGCGCCCGTCCTACGTGCTGGGCGGCCGGGCTATGGAGATCGTGCATGAGCCGCGCGACCTCGAACGCTACATGCGCGAGGCGGTCAAGGTGTCCAACGACTCGCCGGTGCTGCTCGACCGCTTCCTGAACAACGCCTGCGAGGTGGACGTCGATGCGCTGTCCGACGGCGAGGATGTCATCATCGGCGGCGTCATGGAGCATATCGAAGAGGCTGGCGTGCATTCCGGCGATTCGGCCTGTTCGCTGCCGCCGTATTCGCTGTCGAAGGAAATCCAGGATGAGCTTCGCCGGCAGACCAAGCTGATGGCCAAGGGGCTGAACGTCGTGGGGCTGATGAACGTGCAGTTCGCCATCCAGAACGACGTGGTCTATGTGCTGGAAGTCAATCCGCGCGCCTCGCGCACGGTGCCGTTCGTATCCAAAGCCACCGGCCTGCCGCTGGCCAAGATCGCCGCCCGCTGCATGGCCGGCAAGTCGCTGGCCAGCCAGGGCGTGACGAAGGAAATCATCCCGCCGTACTTCTCGGTGAAGGAAGCCGTCTTTCCGTTCAACAAGTTCCCCGGCGTGGATACGCTCCTCGGACCGGAAATGAAGTCGACCGGCGAGGTGATGGGCGTCGGTGCGACCTTCGAGGAGGCTTTCGTCAAGAGCCAGTACGCCACCAACGTGCAATTGCCGAGGGGCGGCAAGGCCTTCCTGAGCGTCAAGGATGCGGACAAGAACAAGATCGTGGCGATCGCCCGCGACCTGCACGAGGCCGGTTTCACCCTGCTGGCTACGCGCGGCACGGCGGCGGCCATCGCCGCGGCGGGCCTGCCGGTGGCCACCGTCAACAAGGTGACCGAGGGCCGGCCGCACATCGTCGACATGATCAAGAACAACGAGGTTGCCTTGATCATCAATACGGTGGAAGAATCACGCAAGGCGATCAACGACTCGCGTTCGATCCGCACGTCGAGCTTGGCGGCACGCGTGACGATCCAGACGACCGTCTGGGGAGCAGAGGCGGCTGCAGTCGGTATCAAGAACTCCGCTGAGCTGGAAGTTTATCCATTGCAGGCGCTGCACGCCCAACTCGGTTAATATCCCTTTTTCCTTTACCGCCGGAGAAGCACGTTTTCGTGACCCGGCGGTTTTTCTTTCTGGTGGATGACAATGAACAAGATTCCTTTGACAATCACGGGCGCGGAGCTTCTTCGAGCCGAACTGCAGCACTTGAAAGCGGTGGAGCGGCCCAATGTGATTGCCGCGATTGCCGAAGCCCGTTCGCATGGCGATCTTTCCGAGAATGCCGAATACGATGCGGCCAAGGAACGGCAGGCATTCGTCGAGGGACGGATCAAGGAAGTGGAGCTGAAACTGTCGCATGCGCAGATCATCGATCCCTCGCTGCTGGACATGGATGGGCGCTGCGTGTTCGGCTCGACCGTCGATCTGGAGGATCAGGACTCGGGCGGCCAGGCGACCTATCAGATCGTCGGCGAGGACGAGGCGGACATCAAGTCGGGAAAAATCTCGGTCAATTCGCCGATCGCCCGCGCCCTGATCGGCAAGTATGCTGGCGACGTGGCCCAGGTCCAGGCGCCCGGCGGCATACGCGAATACGAGGTGCTGGATGTGCGCTACGAGTAGGAGCCAGCTTCGGCACCAGCGCCTCGAATGCTGCCGGTCGAGGTTTTGTGTGAACGGAAGTGGAGCCTAGCGTTGCGTGCTGCCCTGAAAACTTCGCTTGCTGCGCCGCGCCTCGGGACGGCGGCGAGCCTGGCGCGGCTTGACGGCTTCCTCATCGGGAGCAGGCCGCCAGACGACGAGCAGTTTTCCGATGTGCTGCACCGGCGCGGCGCCCAGTTGCTCGCAGATCTCCCGCAGGTAGCCTTCGCGTTCCTCCCGGTCGTCGTTGTAGACCCGGATCTTGATCAGTTCGTGGCTGGCGAGGCAGATGCCGATCTCCTTCAACACCGCTTCGGGGAGGCCGTTTTGGCTGATCGAGACGACGGGGTTCAGGGCGTGAGCGCGAGCCCGCAGGGCGCGCCGCTGGTCAGCGGTGATTTCGAGCATGGCGGAGGATCTTTCGGGGCGGAGGCTGGCAAAACGCGCATTCTACAGGGTTTGCTCCGATGAAACGAACACGCACGAGCAAGGCCTGGATGCAGGAGCACGTGACCGATCCCTACGTGCAGCGCGCCAAGGCGCAGGGTTACCGTTCGCGCGCCTCGTTCAAGCTGATGGAAATCGACGACAAGGATCGCTTGATCCGCCCCGGGAGCATCGTCGTCGACCTGGGGGCCGCACCGGGCGGCTGGTCGCAGGTGGCGGCACAGCGCATGAAGGGCAGCGGCAGGATCGTGGCGCTCGATCTGCTGGAAATGGACGGATTGTCCGGCGTGCAGTTCATTCAGGGGGATTTTCGCGAGGAAAGCGTACTGCGCCAACTCGAAGAAACACTGAACGGTGCGAAAGCAGACCTTGTGCTTTCCGACATGGCCCCCAATATATCTGGTGTACTCGTGTCCGATCAGGCGCGGATCATGCACCTGGCGGAACTGGGGCTGGATTTTTGCCGCCAATGGCTGAAACCGGAAGGGGTTTTTCTGGTCAAAGTTTTTCAGGGATATGGCTATGAAGACTTCGTGCGGGAAATGCGGCAAGTCTTCATGGAGGTAGCGACACGGAAACCGGAGGCTTCGCGCGATCGCAGCGCCGAGGTTTATCTGTTGGGAAAAGGCTTGAAAAAGAGCTAAATAAGCGCGCGCCATGACAGCACGATCTGCCGGAATCGGCGGAGAAGGTTTACAATAGTGATTTCTAGGAAGAATTTTCCCCTGGCCGTTCCAGGGAGCATGAGGAAGAGGTACGGCATTGAATAATATGTTCAAGAATCTGGCGGTATGGCTGGTGATCGGCCTGGTGCTGATGACGGTCTTCAACCAGTTCAATTCGCGGCAGGCGGCACAGTCCTCGATGGAGTACTCCCAGTTCATGGATGAGGTCGGGCTTGGGAAAATCACCAAGGTCGTCATCGAGGGGCGCGTGCTGAAGGCGACGACGACCGACGGCCGCAAGCTGACCACTTATGCGCCTCCCGATCTCTGGATGGTGTCCGACCTGCTCAAGAACGGCGTCAAGGT
>JAVBSG010000216.1:0-21754 GCA_031547245.1 Propionivibrio sp. | reverse complement strand
ATTTACCTATGTCAACCAATCCCATTATGCAGGAAAGTTTTGCTGACCTTTTCGAGGCCAGCCTCAGCCGTCAGGAAATGCGCCAGGGCGAAGTCATCACCGCCGAGATCGTGCGCATCGACCAGAATTTCGTGGTCGTCAATGCCGGACTGAAATCCGAAAGCTATATTGAACGCGAAGAATTTTTGAACGACGCCGGCGAACTCGAGGCCAACATCGGCGATTTCATCCAGGTTGCCATCGAGCAGCTCGAAAACGGCTTTGGCGAAACCCGCCTCTCGCGCGAACGCGCCAAGCGCGTCGCCGCCTGGAATTCCCTGGAAATGGCACTGAACGACGGTTCGCTCGTGACCGGCACGATCACCGGCAAGGTCAAGGGCGGCCTGACCGTCATGACCAACAGCGTGCGCGCCTTCCTGCCGGGTTCGCTGGTCGACATGCGCCCGGTCAAGGATACGTCGCCGTATGAAGGCAAGACCTACGAATTCAAGGTCATCAAACTCGACCGCAAGCGCAACAACGTCGTCGTTTCGCGCCGCGCCGTGCTCGAAGCCACGGTGGGCGAGGAACGCGAAGCGCTGCTCTCCAACCTGAAGGAAGGCAGCATCGTCAAGGGCGTGGTCAAGAACATCACCGATTACGGCGCGTTCGTCGACCTCGGCGGCATCGACGGCCTGCTGCACATCACCGATCTGGCGTGGCGCCGCGTCCGCCATCCGTCCGAAGTGCTGGCGGTCGGCGACGAAGTGCAGGCCAAGATCCTCAAGTTCGACCAGGACAAGAACCGCGTCTCGCTGGGTCTGAAGCAGCTCGGCGAAGATCCGTGGGTCGGCATCGCCCGCCGCTATCCGCAGGGCACCCGCCTGTTCGGCAAGGTCACCAACCTGACCGATTACGGCGCTTTCGTCGAGATCGAGCAGGGCATCGAAGGCCTGGTGCACGTTTCCGAAATGGATTGGACCAACAAGAACGTCCATCCGTCCAAGGTGGTGCAGCTGGGCGACGAGGTCGAAGTGATGATCCTCGAAATCGACGAGGAACGCCGCCGCATCTCGCTGGGCATGAAGCAGTGCGTGGCCAATCCGTGGGACGATTTCGCCATGAACCACAAGAAGGGCGACAAGGTCAGCGGCGCCATCAAGTCGATTACCGACTTCGGCGTGTTCATCGGCCTGCCGGGCGGCATCGACGGCCTGGTGCATCTCTCCGACCTGTCGTGGTCGCTGCCGGGCGAGGAAGCCATCCGCAATTTCAAGAAGGGTGACGAGGTCGAGGCCGTTGTATTGGCCATCGATACCGAGAAGGAGCGGATTTCGCTGGGCATCAAGCAGCTCGACGGCGATCCGTACACCAACTTCATCGCCACCCACGAGAAGAATGCCATCGTCAAGGGTACGGTGAAATCGGTCGACGCGCGCGGCGCGGTGATCACGCTGGAAGGCGACATGGAAGGCTATCTGCGCGCTTCCGAAGTCTCGCGCGACCGCATCGACGATCTGACCAAGGTCTACAAGGAAGGCGACGAAATCGAGGCGATGATCATCAACATCGACCGCAAGACCCGTTCGATCAACCTGTCGATCAAGGCCAAGGATCAGGCCGAGCAGCACGAGGCAATGCAGAAGTTCTCCGCGGACAGCAACGCCAGCTCGGGTACGACCAATCTGGGTGCCTTGTTGAAGGCCAAGTTGAACAGTCAGCAATAAGGTTATAGGCATGACCAAGTCAGATCTGATCACGCGGCTGGCAGAGCGGTTTCCGCAGCTGGTCGCGAAAGATGCCGATTTTGCGGTCAAAATGATTCTCGATGCGCTCTCCGAGGCCCTGGTCAAGGGTGATCGCGTCGAGATTCGTGGCTTCGGCAGCTTTTCCCTCAATTATCGGCCGCCTCGGGTTGGCCGCAATCCGAAGTCAGGGGGGAAGGTAAGCGTTCCGGAGAAATGGGTTCCGCATTTCAAGGCAGGAAAGGAACTGCGGGAGCGTGTCGATAACCTGGGCAAAACGTCTGAATGACAAGCATGCCAAAGTGAATGGAACTGGGCGGCAACTGCGATTGCCGCCTTTTTCTTTGCAGGAGGTCGAAGTCGATGCGAGTCGTGTTGTGGTGCTGCCGGATATTCATTTTTTTGTTTCTGCTGGCCTTTGCGCTGAAAAATACCGCACCGGTGACAGTCAGCTTTTTCTTCGATACATCGTGGGAAGCGCCGTTGATCATCGTTGCGCTGGCGTTCTTCGCCTGCGGCGTCGTCCTCGGCATCCTGGCGCTGCTGGGGAGCATCTTCGGGCTGCGGCGCGAAATATCCCGGCTGAAACGCGAAGCCCGGGCCCATTCGGCCGGACCCGCACCAGCGCCGGGAACGCAGGTGGACGTCGCCGATCTGGATTGAGCCGCCTTGCCTGCCGTATTGTCCGGTTGGCGCAAAGGGGGTATGCGGCCCAGGTCTTCCAGGGCAGGTGTCGGTAGCGGGCAGGCGCATCGCCGACGTATGAAGAGCGTTAATAAAAATGATTGAATTCGAATACTGGCAGCTCCTTTTTTTCCCCCTTTTTTTCGTGCTGGGCTGGGCGGCGGCGCGTATCGACATCCGGCATGTCGTCAAGGAATCGCGGGCTCTGCCGCGATCCTATTTCCAGGGGCTGAATTTTCTGCTCAACGAGCAGCAGGACCGGGCGGTCGAGGCGCTGGTCGATGCCGTGCGCATCGACCCGGAAACCATCGAGATCCATTTCGCGCTGGGCAGCCTGTTCCGGCGCCGCGGCGAGACCGAGCGGGCCATCCGCCTGCACCAGGGGCTCATCGAGCGCGACAACCTGCCGCAGGACATCAAGCTTCACGCGCTTTCGGAGCTCGGGCAGGACTATCTGAAAGCCGGCTTGCTGGACCGCGCGGAAGAGATATTCGACAAGCTCCGCGAATCGCCGCGCTCCGAAGAGGCGAAACGCTATCTGCTGGAAATCTACCAGTTGGAAAAGGACTGGGAAAAGGCCATCGCCATTGCCGCCGAGCTGCCGGATTTCACTTCGCAGAAGGAAATTGCCGAATACTATTGCGAACTGGCCGCCGCGGAGATGATCCGGGCGCACCCGGACGTGGCCATGGCGCATCTGCGGACGGCGCTCGAAAAAAACCGCAAATGCGTGCGCGCGAGTCTCCTGCAGGGCGATATCGCTGTCCAGCAGGAGAAATTCGAAGAGGCCATCGAGCATTGGCAGCGCATCGAACAGCAGGACCCGCCCTACATTGCCCTGGTGGCCAAGCGCCTGCTCGAGGCGTTCCGCAAATTGTCGCGGCGCGACGAGGGGCTGCTATTGCTGCGCGCCTACCTGGAGCGCTATCCGTCGCTGGATCTCTTGGACGTCGTTTTCCAGCTGGTGCTCGAAAGCGACGGGCCGGACGGCGCGTATCTCATGGTGCGCGACGAGTTGAAACGCAATCCGACCCTGCTCGGCCTCGACAAGCTGATCGAGGCGCGCTCGCTGGTGTCGCCGCCGGAAATGCGCCCCGACCTGGAATTGTCCAAGAGCATCGTGCAGGGCTATACGCGCCGCCTGGCGCGCTACCGGTGCGATAATTGCGGCTTCAAGGCGCGCCAGTTCTATTGGCGCTGCCCGGCCTGCGGCGGCTGGGAAACCTATTCGCCGAAACGGACCGAAGAATTCGATTTGACTCCCTAGGAGGGCATGGTGCCTCTGGCTGATTTTTCTTCCGCGCGGCTGCTCATCGTCGGCGACGTGATGCTGGACCGCTACTGGTTCGGCGACGTATCGCGCATTTCCCCCGAGGCGCCGGTGCCGGTCGTCAAGATCGAGCGTAGCGAGGAGCGGCCGGGCGGCGCGGCCAACGTGGCGCGCAACGCGGCGGCGCTGGGCGCGCGGGTGGCGCTGCTGTCCCTTGTGGGGAAGGACGAAGCCGGGGGAAGCCTCGAGCGCCTGATCCGCGCCGACGGGATAGACGCCAGCCTGCACATGGACGAATCGGTGTCGACGACCGTCAAGCTGCGCGTGATCGGACGGCAGCAGCAGCTGCTGCGCATCGATTTCGAGAACCGCCCGTCGCACGAGGTGCTGCGCGCCAAGCTGAGCGAATTCGAGCAGCGCCTGCCGGACTGCGACGTCGTGGTGTTTTCCGACTACGGCAAGGGCGGGCTGACGCACATCAGCGCGATGATCCGACTGGCGCGCGCGGCGGGCAAGATCGTGCTGGTCGACCCGAAAGGCGACGATTATTCGGCTTACCGGGGCGCCACGCTGATCACGCCGAACCGCTCGGAAATGCGCGAGGTGGTGGGGCGCTGGACTGATGACGCCGAACTTGCGCGCAAGGCGGCGGAACTGCGCACGGCGCTGGATCTTGGCGGCGTGCTGGTGACGCGCAGCGAGGAGGGGATGTCGCTCTTTCTGCCGGAAGAGACGCTTCACGAAAAAGCCGTGGCGCGCGAAGTGTTCGACGTGTCCGGCGCGGGCGACACGGTGATCGCCACGCTGGCGGTCATGCTCGCCTATGGGGCGGGCTGGGCGGAAGCAGTACATCTGGCGAACCTGGCAGCGGGTATCGTTGTCGGAAAACTGGGAACGGCCGTCGTGACCCGCGAGGAACTGGCGGCCGCATTGAGGAGTTTTTAGCATGTACACCATTGTCACCGGCGCCGCCGGGTTCATCGGTTCCAACATCGTCAAGGCGCTCAATGAGCGGGGCGAGCGCCGCATCGTCGCCGTCGACAACCTGGAACGCGCCGAGAAATTCAAGAATCTCGTCGATTGCGACATCGCCGACTATCTCGACAAGGACGATTTCATCGACCGCCTGTCGGACGGGGAGTTCGACGGCAAGGTTGCCGCCGTGTTCCACGAGGGAGCCTGTTCCGACACCATGGAGATGGACGGCCACTACATGATGGAGAACAACTACCGCTACTCGCTGGAACTGCTCGACTGGTGCCAGGAGCGGAAGGTGCCGTTCCTCTATGCCTCCAGCGCGGCGACCTACGGCAGCGGCGACGTGTTCCGCGAGGAGCGCGGATGCGAAGCGCCGCTGAACGTCTACGGCTATTCGAAATTCCTGTTCGACCAGATCGTCCGCCAGCGCCTGGCCGATGCGGCCTCACAGATCGTCGGCTTCCGCTATTTCAACGTCTATGGCCCGCGCGAGTCGCACAAGGAGCGCATGGCCTCGGTGGCTTTCCATCACTACAACCAGTTCGGCAACGAAGGACGGGTCAAGCTCTTCTCTGGCTGCGACGGCTATGCCAACGGCGAACAGAGGCGGGATTTCGTGTTCGTCGGCGACGTCGTCAAAGTCAATCTGTTTTTCCTCGACCATCCGGAGAAGTCCGGCATCTTCAACGTCGGCACGGGCCGCGCGCAGAGCTTCAACGAACTGGCCGCGGCCAACGTCAACAGCTGCCGCGCCCTGAAAGGCAAGCCCGCGCAGTCGCTCGCCGAACTGCTGCACCAGGGCTTCATCGAATACATCCCCTTCCCGGAGGCGCTCAAGGGCAAGTACCAGAGCTTCACCCAGGCCGACTTGCAGAAGCTGCGCGATGCCGGCTACGAGGCGCCGTTTGCCAGCGTCGAGGAAGGCGTCGCGCAGTATGTGGAATGGCTGAGTACTCATGTATAAATCGCTTGAGGATCATGTCGGCGAAACGCCGCTGGTACGGTTGAAGCGCCTGCCGGGCAAAGAGTCGGAGACGCGCGGCAATGTTATTCTCGCCAAGCTCGAAGGCAACAACCCGGCCGGGTCGGTCAAGGACCGGCCGGCACTGTCGATGATCCGGCGCGCCGAGCAGCGCGGCGATATCAAGCCCGGCGATACGCTGATCGAGGCGACCTCGGGCAACACCGGCATCGCGCTGGCCATGGCCGCGGCGATGGGCGGCTACCGCATGATCCTGATCATGCCGGAAAGCCAGAGTATCGAACGCTGCCAGACCATGCGCGCCTACGGCGCGGAACTCGTGCTGACGCCGCGCGACGGCGGCATGGAACTGGCGCGCGACATCGCCGAAAAAATGCGCGACGAAGGCCGCGGAACGATCCTCGACCAGTTCGCCAACCCGGACAATCCCCTGGCGCACTACGAGGGAACCGGCCCGGAAATCTGGCGCGACACGGGCGGAAAGGTCACCCACTTCGTCAGCAGCATGGGCACGACGGGAACGATCATGGGCGTTTCCCGCTATCTCAAGGAGCAGAATCCGGGCGTGTGCGTGATCGGCTGCCAGCCGGACGAAGGCTCGCAGATACCCGGTATCCGCAAATGGCCCGAGGCTTACCTGCCGAAGATTTTCGACCGCAGCCTCGTCGACCGCATCGAGTCGGTCTCGCAGGGCGAGGCCGAGAAAATGACGCGCCATCTGGCGCGCGAGGAAGGGATCTTCGCCGGCATCTCGTCCGGCGGCGCCATGGCGGTGGCGTTGCGTCTGGCGGCCGAGGCCGAAAACGCCACCATCGTGACGATTATCTGCGACCGCGGCGACCGTTATCTTTCAACCGGGATATTCCCGGCCTGAGCGCCGGGACGGAATGCGGCCAATGACATGCGGAAATTCTCCAAAGCGCCGCCAGCGTAAAAAACTTCATGAGGTTGAGTCGACGTGAAGCCCGTTCTCGTATTTGATATCGAAACCATTCCCGACGTGCCGGGGCTGCGCCGGCTGCACGATCTGGACGCGGCCCTGTCCGACGCCGAGGTGGCGGAGTTGGCGTTCCAGCAGCGCCGCGCGCAGAGCGGCAGCGATTTCCTGCCGCACTACCTGCAGCGGATCGCCGTCATCTCCTGCGCCTTGCGCGTCGCCGACGGGCTGCGCGTGTGGTCGCTGGCCGAGCCCGAGCAGAACGAGGCCGAAATCATCCAGCGCTTCTTCGACGGCGTCGAAAAGTTCACGCCGCAGCTCGTGTCCTGGAACGGCGGCGGCTTCGACCTGCCGGTGCTGCACTACCGCGGCCTGATCCACGGCGTTGCCGCGCCGCGCTACTGGGACATGGGCGACGGCGACTACGGCGACAGCCGCGATTTCAAATGGAACAACTACATCGGCCGCTACCACACCCGCCATCTCGATCTGATGGATCTGCTGGCGCTCTACCAGCCGCGCGCCAACGCCCCGCTCGACAATCTCGCGAAGCTGATCGGCTTTCCGGGCAAGCTCGGGATGGATGGCGGCAAGGTCTGGGAAGCGTGGCAGGCCGGCGAGATCGCCGGCATCCGCGACTATTGCGAAACCGACGTGCTCAATACCTACCTCGTGTTTCTGCGCTTCCGGCTGATGCGCGGCGAGGTGACGCGGCCGGAGTATGACCAAGAAATCGCCTTCGTGCGCGGCGAGCTGACACGGCTCGCCGCGGAGCAGGACAAGGCCCACTGGCGCGAATTTCTCGCTGCGTGGGGATCCGACTGACGCGCGTTTTACGAAAGGACGGCCATGCCGCTCAGGATTGCGATTGCCCAGATGAATTCGGTGGTCGGCGATATCGCCGGCAATGCGGCGCGGATAGGCGAATTCGCCGCGCGCGCCAAATTGCAGGGGGCCGACGTGATGCTGACGCCGGAACTGGCGCTCTGCGGCTATCCGCCGGAAGACCTCCTGCTGCGGCGGGATTTTTATGACGCCTGCGAACGCGAACTCGCGGCGCTGGCCGCCTCGCTCCCCGATATCGCCGTCATCGTCGGGCATCCGCTGGAACAGGACGGCGCGTACTTCAATGCGGCGACCCTGATCCGCAACGGCGAACGGGTCGCCTGCTACCGCAAGCGGCGTTTGCCCAATTACGAAGTCTTCGACGAAGAGCGCTATTTCGCCTCGAGCGACACACCCTGCGTGGTGACGCTGAAAGGCGTGCGCTGCGGCATCAACATCTGCGCCGACGTCTGGGAGTCCGGAACGGCAGACCGCGCGCGGGACGCCGGCGCCGAACTCCTGCTCGTGCTCAACGCCTCGCCCTTCCACATCGGCAAGCTGGCGGTGCGCGCCGAGGTGTTGCGCGCGCGCGTCGAAACCACGGGGCTGCCGGTTATTTATGCCAACATGGTGGGCGGGCAGGACGAGCTCGTTTTCGACGGCGCTTCCTTCGTTCTCGACTCCAAGGGAGAGATCCGCAGCCAGCTGCCGATGTTCGAGGAGGCGCTGGAAGTCGTCGAATTCCGCGACGGCGAGCCGCTGCCCGGCGTCTTCGTTCCCGAACAGCCCGAGGAGCCGGAGGCCTACCGGGCGCTGATGCTCGGCGTGCGCGACTATATCGGCAAGAACGGTTTTCCGGGAGCGATCATCGGCCTTTCGGGGGGTATCGATTCGGCATTGACGCTGTGCGTCGCCGTCGATGCGCTCGGCGCCGACAAGGTGCGCGCGGTGATGATGCCGTCGCCCTACACGGCGGAAATCAGCCTGATCGATGCGCGCGACATGGCCGGGCGCCTGGGCGTGCGCTATGACGAGATTCCGATCGAACCGGCGATGTCGGCGCTTTCGACCCTGCTGGCCAAGGAGTTTTCCGGCCTGCCCAGCGACACCACCGAGGAAAACCTGCAGGCGCGCATCCGCGGCATGATCCTGATGGCCTTGTCGAACAAGACCGGAGCGCTGGTGCTGACCACCGGCAACAAGTCGGAAATGGCGGTGGGCTACTGCACGCTGTACGGCGACATGGCCGGCGGCTTCGCCGTGCTCAAGGATATCGTCAAGACGCTGGTCTACCGCCTGGCGCGCTGGCGGAATGCGGTCGGCGACGTCATCCCGGAGCGCATCATCACCCGCGCGCCGTCGGCCGAGCTGAAGCCCGGGCAGACCGACCAGGACAGCCTGCCGCCCTACGAGGTTCTCGACGCCATCGTCGAAGCCTACATGGAGGACAACCTCAGCGTGCGCGAGATCATATCGATGGGATATTCCGGGGCGGACGTGCGCCGCGTGGTGCACATGCTAAAAACTAGCGAATACAAACGCCGCCAGGCGCCCGTCGGCATCCGCGTGACGCAGCGCGGTTTCGGCAAGGACTGGCGCTATCCGATCACCAACCGCTACCGTGACGCCTGAAAATTCCCGCGGGAGCGCGCTCACGATTGATTACCATCCAGGAGCCATGACATGAAAAAAATCGAAGCCATCATCAAGCCCTTCAAGCTGGACGAAGTGCGCGAAGCCCTGTCGGAGGTGGGAATCGCCGGCCTCACGGTCACCGAGGTCAAGGGCTTCGGCCGCCAGAAAGGCCACACCGAACTCTATCGAGGCGCTGAGTACGTCGTCGACTTCCTGCCCAAGGTGAAGATCGAAGTCGTCGTCGCCGACAGCCTGGTCGAGATGGCCGTCGAGGCGATCGTCAAGACGGCGCAGACCGGCAAGATCGGGGACGGCAAGATTTTCGTGTTCGCGGTCGAGCAGGTGGTGCGCATCCGCACGGGGGAAACGGGCGAAGCCGCCCTTTGATTCTGCATCGGCGTTGGTAGCGCGGATGGGGCCGGAGGCCGCGAAAGATTCAGCTCACGGATTCGACCCGGTTCCGCCCGTTGTCTTTTGCCTTGTATAGGGCATCGTCCGCCAGGGTGACGAACTTTTCGAAGGATGTCCCAGCCAGCGATTGATCTGCGACGCCCAGGCTGATGGTGACTTTTATGTCATCACCCTCATACGTGAAGACGCTTTCTTCAACGGCTTTGCGAATGCGTTCGGCAAGCCGGAGGGTGGCGCCGAGCGGAGCATTCGCCACATAAATGACGAATTCCTCGCCGCCGTACCGCGCCAGCAGGTCGGATGAGCGCAGAACGGCCTGCACCTTCTGCGCCACGCCGCGCAGAATGATGTCGCCGGCGCTGTGTCCATAGGTATCGTTGACCCGTTTGAAGTGATCGATGTCGAACATGATGATGCACGAGGGCACCTTGTCGCCCAGATGCTTCAGGAATTCCTGCGCGACATGTTCCTTGAAATAGTGGCGGTTGAAGACGCCGGTAAGGTTGTCGGTAAAGGCCAGTTTTTCGAGCCGGTTGACGACGTTGACGGTCTCCTTGAGTTCACGCAGGTCGCGCGTATAGCCGGCAACGATGAATTTGTCCCCGCGTTTGACGCGGACCAGCGTGATTTCGGCGGGAACGGGTTCGCCGCCGAGTTTCTGATGCATCCATTCGAACCGCACGCGACCCGTTGCGAAGGCTTCCCGGATGTATTCCATGGCCATCTCCTGGGTCGGCCGCCCGCAGGGTTGATACTCCGGGGAAAGTTCGAAGAAGCGGTCCAGGTATTCCTGCTTGTCTTTGAGTTCGAAAAGGTTGACGGCTTCCTGGTTGCAGTCGATGTTGTTGAAATTCTCGTCCCAGAAGTTGCAGCACAGCGGCGTGGCGTCGAGCATGATCTGGGTGCGTTCGTTTGCCTCGCGCATTTCGGCGAGCGAGGCCTTGATCTCGCGCAGGTCGCGAACGTAGCTGACGATGAAATCCCCTTTTTCGCGTTTGGCGCAGACCAGCGTAACTTCGACGGGAATCGGCTCGCCGCCGAGAGTCTGGTGCACCCATTCGAAGTCGATGCGGCCTGTCTCGAAGGCCTGCCGGTTCTGTTCGACGAACATGTCGATCGAGAGGCGGCCGCAGGGCTGGCGTTCCGGCGAAAGCTCGAAAAACTTCTCCAGGTATTCCTTTCTATTTTTCAGACCGAACAGGTCGAGCGTCTCCTGGTTGCAGTCGACGGGGCGGGTATCCTTGTCCCACAGGCTGCAGCACAGAGGCATGGACTCGAACATGATCCGGGTCCGTTCGTCCGCTTCATGCGCCTGATCGGCCCTGGCCTGTGTCGCCTTGAGTTCGCGCAGGTCGCGGGTGAAACTGACGACGACGTATCCCTCGCCGCGATCGACGCGGACAAGCGTGATCTCGCAGGGAAGCGGTTCCCCCTGCAGATTCTGGTGCATCCATTCGAACTGGATGCGGCCGGCGGCGAAAGCCTGGTCGATATACTCGTGGGCCATGTCCTGCGAACGCCGTCCGCAGGGCTGAAACTCCGGTGACAGGTCGAAAAACCGCTCCAGGTACTCCTGTTTGCTCGAAAGTCCGAATAAATTCACCGCCTCCTGGTTGCATTCGACAATATTGTGGCTTTCATCCCAATAATTGCAGCACAACGGCGTGGCATCGAGCATTATCCGGGTGCGTTCGTCGGCTTGGCTCATGCCGCATCCTCCTGAAGATCGCCCGCGGTAACCGCAAGACGGCGAACGCCGGAAAACTCCGCGTCTCCCGGTCGCGGTGGATGTTTGAACATAAAACGGCTCACAACAAGCTGATCGCCATGCCAGTACATATTCGAGCGCCCAAGGGTATGCTATGCAGAGAAGTTGAATTGACTTGCTGATCCTTCGACAACGCTTCGTCGCACGTGTTCTGATGGGGAAACTTTCAACTGCGATATGCGGATCCGCTGTCCAGCCAGCGTAAATAATAACAGCTGAAGAGCCCGGTGTGACTGATTCCGCACGCCGATGGCGGCAAGCGTTAGAATTTGCGTGGAGATTGGGTTGGTGCGTACCCCCGCGGGGTTCGGCAAAACACGGGGAGCTTGCTGATTCTCCATCATGGCATTCATAAGACCTTCCACTGTTTCGAAAGAGGCTGCATGTCGTTACGATGTCCGAAATGCATGGCGAAAATTCCGTGGTGGAAAGCAAAAAGGGAATTTTCATGCCCGGCATGCAGCCAGCCGTTACACGCCTCAACCGGCGCGCCGATCATATCGTCGATATTGATTTGGTGTTTGGCGGACATACCGATCAATGCTTTTGCGACCGGAATGTTCGGGCGCTATGGCGATTTCACGATGGTTTTCATTCGCTCGATCATCAGTTTTGGAATATTTTTCTGGGTTATTGCTCCTGTCATGTTTGCTATGTTTGGCAAAATCCAGAAAAAATAGAATCCGACGAATGGTTCAGTCGGCAAAGTCCAAAGCGTCCGGCTTGCCGCAGGCGACATCCTCTCCTCTCGTTCCACCGATCCGCAAGCTGTCGCCGATTGCGCGGGCAGCGCTCAAAATTCGACCTGCGCCTCGGGTCGGATTCAAACGCGCGCGGACAGAAACAGCGCGAATACTTGTTCCCGCAGCCATTGCGCGGCCTCATCGTAAGCCGACTTCGCGTGCCACTGCGCGGCAATCGCTATCTTTGGCGATTTGATGGGCAACGGCCTCACCGCAAGATCCTTCCTGCCGGCGATCATCGCCAACGCCGGGCGACCGGGAACGGTCAAGAGCAAGTCGGTATCCGCAACGAGGCTGGTCAGCCCGAGCCCATGCCGGGCGACGAGTTCTATACGGGGGTTCAGCGCCAGTCTGCCGGCAGCGCGCTCGATCCCCTGAAACAAGACGGAGTAATTCATTCCGGAGGGCCGGTACACGACATGCTTGGCATTGAGATACTCGGTAGCGGAGAGTTCCGCCGAGGCCAGTGGATGATCGCTTCGCATAAGGACGACAAGGCCTTCCCTGAAAAGCTCCTTGTAGCGATAGTTCTCTCCGAGTGACGGCCAACTGCCCAGCACGACGTCCAGCCGGCCTGAGGCCAATCGTTTGGCAACGTCCTCCCAGGGGCCGTCCGATGTCTCGAGGCTGGCTCCCGGCGCCAGGCGGCGGACCTGCTGTACCAAGGCCGGTAGAAAAACCATTTGCCCCAGGTCGTTGACGTGGATACGGAAAGTCCGCTCCGACACGAGCGGATCGAACGCCGATGCGCTTACCAGCGCCGCATCGATCTCTGCAAGCGCCCGATCGATTGGTGCCATGATCGACTCGACGTACGGAGTGGGAACGACACCCGACGATGTCCGGATGAAGAGGGGGTCGCCCAGCCGATCGCGCAAGCGGCGCAAGGCATTGCTGACGGCCGACTGGGTCATGAAAAGCTGCTCCGATGCTTTCGTTACGTTTCCTGTCTGAAAGACGGCCTGGAGCACCTGCAGCAAATTCAAATCGAGAGACTTGAGTCGCATGCTGTCCGTATATCACCGCACCAAATATATTTCATTATAACAAAAAATATTCGAGATTATTCGATACATATATACTGAACCACGTAATCTCGAGATTTTTGGAAATAGCCGATAATGGAGGACCCGATGATCGAACTGCGCGATATTTACTACTCCCGACTGGGCACCACGAACCTGGACGCGGCCGAAGCGTTCGCCACGCAAATGGTTGGCCTGCAATCCGTTGGCCGAACCGCCGACACGCTCTATCTGAAAAGCGACAATCGACACCACAGTCTGGCCTATGTTCTCGGCGATCCGCGTGATCAGGCCATCGCCTTCGAACTGAAGGATTGGTCAAGCCTCGGGGCCGCGCTCGAACGACTGCAGGCCGATGGCGTTCCGTGTGGCCGAGGCAGCGATGCGGAGGCCGCCGAACGCCACGTCGAAGCCTTTATCCGGCTGCAGGACCCCTCAGGCAACCGCATCGAGCTGGTTGCCAGACCGCACGATGCCGGCAAACGATACTTCCCCGGCCGTGACGCGGGCATCCTCGGTTTCGGCCATGTCGGCATCTGCTCGACCGACCCCGTTCGCGATCAGGCATTCTGGCTCAAGCACTTCAACACCATGATCAGCGACTGGATCGGCCCCTGTCCGCTCATGCGGTTCAATCCGCGCCACCATCAGATTGCGCTGTTTCCTTCGCAGACGAGCGGCATTCAGCACATCAACCACCAGGTCGCGGAAATCGACGACGTCATGCGCTCCTGGTACTTCCTCCAGGAAAAGGGGATAAAGATCGTTTTCGGCCCTGGGCGACATCCCACGTCCGGCGGTAATTTTCTCTACTTCGAAGGACCCGACGGGGTGATTTTCGAGTATTCGAATAGCGACAGGAAGATCATCGAAGACGTTTCCAGTTATCGGCCCCGCCAGTTTCCGCTTGAGCCAAGCTCTTTCTGCATGTGGGGATCGAAACCGAATATCCGCGAATTCAACCGATGACGAAGGCAACGGAACAGGCCCAGATTCTGGTGCGCCAGATGGCCCGCGCGCTGGGCCGCAATGGGTTGTCCGGCCCGTTCGGCCACTGCAGCGTCCGAATCGACGCGGAGCACTTCCTGGTTTGCGCTCCCCGCCCCATGGCGCTCATCGGCCGAAACGACGAAGGGATGGTCATCGACGTGGCCGAACCGCTTCCCGAAAAAGCGCTCGGGGAGGTTCGAATCCACCAGGAGGTGTATCGACGGAAGCCGCATGTCAATGCCGTCTGCCGCTTTATATCCCCGCATATTACGGCTCTTGCCGCGCTGGGGCGGACGCCGCTGCCGCGCCACGGTTTCGGCGCTTATTTCTCGCCGGAGGTTCCCTTTTGGCGCCAGCCGGATCTGGTCCGGGATCTGGAATCCGCGCAACAGGTCGCGGCCCTGCTCGGCGACGGACCGGCCATCGTCCTGAGCGTCAACGGCGCCGTGACCGTTGGCGGGACTGCGGCTCGGGCGCTTTCGCTGGCGTGGTTCCTCGAGGATTCCGCCCGGGTCGAGCTGGCCGTCCTGAGCGCCGGCGATGGCCTCCGGAATTCGCCGATGACTCCGGACGAAGCCGGCCGACGGGCGACCTGGGACGGCCGGATCGCGGAACGCATGTGGGAATACATGACGAGACAGGATGAGGAAGATCAGCGGGCCGCCATTTAGCCAGCCCGCTCGCACAATCGAAGGAGGAAAGCATGAAAAAGCAAGCCATCATGATGTTCGGTGCGGCACTTGCGTTGACGCTGTCGGGAGTTTCCGGCGCGCAAAACGTTGTCCTGAAGGTTCACCATTTCCTCGGCCCCAACTCCAACGTTCATGTCAATATCGTTGAGCCCTGGTGCGCCGGCATAAAGAAGGACTCCGACGGCCAATTGAGCTGCAGGATCTTTCCGGCAATGCAGCTCGGCGGTTCGCCGGCCCAGCTTTTCGACCAGGCAAAGGATGGCGTGGTGGATATCGTCTGGACGGTGCCGACCTACCAGGCGGGGCGCTTTACCAAAACCGAAGTATTCGAACTGCCCTATCTGATGTACACGGCGGAACGCAGCAGCCCGGCCCTGTGGGAGTATGTACAAAAAAACGCGCTCGACGAATACCAGGGGACGAAGCCGATCTTCATGCACTTCAACGACGGCTTGCCCCTGCACATGGGCTCGAAGGTCGTGCGCAAGCTCGAAGATCTCAAAGGTATGAAAGTGCGGGCGCCGACGCGGATCGGCACGAACACCCTGGAGGCATTGGGCGCAATACCCGTGCAAATGCCCGCCCCGCAGGTGCCTGAGTCGGTCGCCAAAGGGGTTGTGGACGGTGTCATGATTTCATGGGAGGCGGGAACGTCCATGAAGATTCAGGAGATCGCCAAGGTGCACGTCGAAACTCCCGAGGGCACGCAGAAAATGTCCACGATCGTCTTCGCGTTCCTGATGAATCAGAAAAAATACGACTCGCTGCCCGAAAATCTCAAGAAGATCATCGACAAAAACAGCGGGCCGGATATGTCCAAGTGGGCGGGCAGGATTACCGATGTCACCATTGAAGGGGGGCGGCAGATCGCCAGGGAGCAAGGGAACACCCTGGTCATGCTTACGCCCGAGGAGAACGCGCGCTGGATACGGGCGACCGCGGATGTCAAGGATTCGTGGATGAAGGAGGCCGCGGCAAAGGGAATCGACGGACAGGCGTTGCTCAATGAAGCGCAGGCGCTTCTGGGCAAGTACTAGCCGGCGCGCAAAGCACTCCAATCCGGGCAAGGCGCATCGTGTGCCGCTTTCGTCGACTGTGAGGTCCAACATGTTAGAACCCACGCCAGATACCCCTTTCGCGCTCAAGGACCGCTTTGGCGCCTTTGGGCGGTTTCTGCTTGGCCTCGCCCGGCTGATGGCCTTTATCGGCGGACTCATATTCGTCGCGCTGGTCGTCATGCTCACGGTCTCCATCACCGGGCGGAAACTGTTCGGCTTCGTCGTCCCGGGCGACGTCGAAGTCCTGCAGATGATGGCCGCCTGCGCGTCGGCCTCGTTCTTTCCCTATTGCCACATGCTGCATGGCGACGTGAAGGTCGACTTCTTCACGCACAACCTTTCCACGCGCACCCAATGGCGCATGGACGCCATCGGTTCCCTGTGCGTGGGCTGCTTTGGCGCGCTGATCGCCTGGCGGTCGGCCGCCGGCGCGTGGTCGGCCCTGGACAGCGGCGAAACGTCGATGATTCTCGCCTGGCCCGTCTGGATTCCCCAGGCGCTCATGGTTCCGGGGTTCATTGCCCTTGCCGCCATCGGGCTCTATATGGCGGCTCATCAGCTGGATATGGCCAATAAAACCTCCAAGGGGGTCGCATCGTGAGCGGAATGACCGTGGGTTTCACTATGTTTGCGTTCATGCTGGTGCTTCTCGTGGCCAGGATTCCCATTGGAATCAGCATGTTCGCCGTGGGGTTCGGCGGCTATCTGTATATGGCCGGGGATCTCGGCATTCTCCTCAACAGCTTGAAGAATCTGGCCTACGCCCGGCTTTCGAATTACGACCTCGTCGTCATTCCACTGTTTCTCCTGATGGGACAATTCGCCACGCATGGCGGGCTATCGGCGTCGCTCTTCAGGTGTGTCGCCGCATTCCTGGGCCATCAACGCGGCGGCATGGCGATCGCCTCGGTCGGAGCCTGCGCCGGATTCGGGGCGATCTGCGGATCTTCGCTGGCAACGGCGGCAACGATGGGGCAAGTGGCGCTTCCGGAACTTCGCCGCTTCGGCTACTCGGGGGCGTTGTCGACGGGATCGCTGGCGGCGGGGGGAACGCTGGGCATTCTCATCCCGCCTTCCGTGCCTTTGGTCATCTACGCGATTCTGACCGAGGAATCCATCGGCAAGCTCTTTGTCGCGGCGGTGGTTCCCGCGATCATCGCGGTGGCCGGATACATGCTGGTCGTCAACATCATTGTCCGGCGGGACCCGACTGCAGGCCCCGCGGGGCTGCGCGTGGCCTGGTCCCAGCGCCTGAAAAACCTCTTGCAGATTGCTCCGGTGCTGCTGATTTTCCTGGTCGTCATCGTCGGTATTTATGGCGGCTGGGCAAATCCGACCGAAGCCGCGGCAATCGGCGCCGCCGCGTGCGGGATCATGGCGTTCGTGTCCGGGGGCCTGCGCATGGACGGCTTCCGCGAATGCATGGCGGGAACCGCGCAATCGACGGCGATGATCTACCTGGTTCTGCTCGGCGCAGACATGCTCAACAGCGCACTCGCGCTCTCGCAAATGCCGGTCGAACTCGCGGAATGGGTCAGGAACAGCGGTCTGCAGCCGGTATTGGTGATGATCGCCATTCTGCTGATCTATCTGTTCCTCGGCTGCGTAATGGATTCGATCGCCATGATCCTGTTGACCATTCCGATTTTCTATCCGGTTATCATGAGTTTGGACTTCTGGTCGCTGACCCAGACGGAAAAGTCGATCTGGTTCGGGATTCTCGCCTTGATGGTGGTGGAGATAGGGCTGGTCCACCCGCCGGTCGGGATGAACGTGTATATCATCAATCGTCTGGCCAAGGACGTTCCTCTGATCGAAACGTTCAAGGGCGTGATGCCTTTCCTGTTGTCCGATCTGATTCGCATCTGCCTGTTGCTGGTATTTCCCGGCATTTGCCTGGTGCTGCTATAGCCGCCGAGGGCAGGCCGGACCGGTACGTCAGCGCCCCTTGCCGCCGCCCTCGAAAAAGTCCGGCGGCATCTGGCGCACACCGTCGAGCGTGCGCAGGATATGCTCGGTGAGGATCGATGCGGCGCGCGTGGCGTCGCGCGCGAGCGTGGCCTCGAAGAGCGCCTTGTGCTCGGTATGGACATCGCGCGGGATCGGGTGGCGGAACATGCTGGTGCGGCGGTAGCGTTCGGACTGCTGATAAAGGATGTGCTGGAAATGGCGGATCCAGTTGGAGGGGCTGGCGGCGATCAGCGCTTCATGGAAGGCGCGGTTGCGTTGCTCCCACTCCTCGGTCCTGCCGTCGTGCGCGGCAAGCTTTTCCTCGACCTTCGACAGACGGTGGAAGATCGCGACGAGATGGGCCTCCCACACGTCGTCGCCGAGCGCGACCGACTGCCGCAGCGCTTCGGTTTCGAGCAGCACCCGCGTGCGCG
The DNA here is from genome assembly GCA_031547245.1 of Propionivibrio sp. Classification (GTDB taxonomy): domain Bacteria; phylum Pseudomonadota; class Gammaproteobacteria; order Burkholderiales; family Rhodocyclaceae; genus Propionivibrio. The sequence goes on along the minus strand of JAVBSG010000216.1, from coordinate 3,648 downwards.
TGATATCCTCGAAATCGGCAAGCGACATCGGCGCCACGCGGAAGCCGCGCTGGCCCTGGGCGACGACGAGCGCATCGGTAACGAGCAATTGCAGCGCTTCGCGCAGCGTTCCCGCGCCGACCTCGTACTGATCCTTCAGATGCTCGACGCGCAGCTTTTCCCCAGGCGCATGCATGCCTTCGATAATATCGCGCCGCAGCCGGTCGTAGGCCAATTCCACCAAGGTCTTGGGGCCTTGCGAATTGGCGAAGTCGTTCGTCAGGGTAAGCGCATGGTTCATAAAAGGGCAGATGTTGTTCCGTAATTGGGTCGATTTTAGTTCAGTGCGCTCCCGAGGTCTACTGGTAATCTCGAGAATCGAAAAATGTTCCAACACTGGGGCGAGATCTTTTTTTCGCCGGACGGTTTGACCTGGAACCATGCCCGCTTCCCGAGCCGCCGGCCAGGCGTCTGGCTTGTATCGCCTGGGTGACAAAGGCGTTTGTTTCCCTGTCAGCAGCAACTCGCCGGGCTGGCCGGGCGAACGAACGCCCCTGTACTTCCTCTTGTTCATTGGTTGCTGGCGTTGATTCATGACGATCGACGAATCGAAAATTATATAAAATATCGAGAAATTTATTGACTTTCGAGATTTTTATGGATATTGTTCGTCACAGCAGAATGAAGCGCGTGCGGACCGCCGTGGCTGCAGTCGGCGCCGGGCCATTGAATCCCGAGGATGCAGGAGGCATCGACATGAAACAAATCCATAATTTTATCGACGGCCAATTTGTCGCCACCCGCAACACCTTCGATAAGCGCTCGCCGGTGGACAATCGCGTGATCGCGCAGGTCCACGAAGCCGGCCGGGCCGAGGTCGACGCCGCCGTGGCCGCCGCGCGCGCGGCCCTCAAGGGGCCCTGGCGCGGGTTCACGGTCGCCGAGCGGGGTGAGCTGCTCTACGGCCTTGTCGACGGGATCAACCGGCGCTTCGACGAATTCCTCGAGGCCGAGTGCGCCGATACGGGCAAGCCGATGAGTCTTGCGCGGCATCTTGATATTCCTCGCGGCGCGGCGAATTTCAAGATCTTCGCGGACGTCGTGAAGAACGTGCCGACCGAATGCTTCGAGATGGCCACCCCCGACGGCCGCGGCGCGCTCAACTACGCGATCCGCCGCCCGGTCGGCGTCGTCGGCGTGATTTGCCCGTGGAACCTGCCGCTGCTCCTGATGACCTGGAAGGTCGGCCCGGCGCTCGCCTGCGGCAACACCGTCGTCGTAAAGCCTTCGGAGGAAACGCCGCAAACCGCGGCGCTGCTCGGCGAAGTGATGAACGAAGTCGGCATTCCGCCGGGCGTCTACAACGTGGTGCACGGCTTCGGGCCGAACTCGGCCGGTGAATTCATCAGCACGCATCCGGACGTCGATGCGATTACCTTCACCGGCGAAACCCGCACCGGCGCCGTGATCATGAAAGCCGCGGCCGACGGCGGCCGGCCGGTGTCGTTCGAGATGGGCGGCAAGAACCCGGCAATCGTTTTCGCCGACTGCGACTTCGAGGCTGCAGTCGAGGGCACGATGCGTTCCGTTTTCGCCAACTGCGGCCAGGTCTGCCTGTGCACCGAGCGCGTATACGTCGAACGGCCGATCTTCGACCGCTTCGTGGCGGCGCTGAAGCAGGGCGCCGAGAGGCTCACGCTCGGCCGCCCGGAGGACGCGGCCACCGGCATGGGGCCACTGATCTCGCAGGAACACCGCCGCAAGGTTCTCTCGTATTATGAGCGCGCGGCTGAACTCGGAGCCACGGTCGTTACCGGCGGCGGCGTGCCCCAGATGCCCGCCGAACTTGCCGAGGGCGCCTGGATCGAACCAACGATCTGGACCGGCCTGGACGACAATTCGCCGATCGCCCGCGAAGAGATATTCGGCCCCTGCGCGCTGATCCAGCCTTTCGACGCGGAAGACGAAGTCGTGCGGCGCGCGAACGACACCGAGTACGGCCTTGCGTGCTCGATCTGGACGCGCGATCTGGCGCGCGGCCATCGTGTGGCGGCGCAGATCGAGGCCGGTCTGGTGTGGGTGAACGCCTGGTTCCTGCGCGACCTGCGCACTCCCTTCGGCGGCGCCAAGCAATCCGGCATCGGCCGCGAGGGCGGCGTGCATTCGCTCGAGTTCTACACCGAACTCAAAAACATCTGCGTGAAGCTGTGAAACCCATTTTCAACGGACATACGCAGCCCGTTTCGAACAACCACCGGGGCCGTATCGGCCCGCTGCACGGAGGGCGATTCAATCATGCCGTTCGCACAGATCCATCTGCTTGAAGGGCGCACCGAGGAACAGAAGCGCGCCGTCATCGAGAAGGTTACCCGGGCGCTCGTCGAAGCCCTTGACGCGCCCATCGACACGGTTCGCGTCCTGATCACCGAGGTGCCGAAGGCGAACTGGGGAATCGGCGGCGTATCGGCCAAGGACCGGGGCCGGTAGCGCGTTCGTCCGCCATGCCGGCGAATGATGACGGCATGGCCGTGGAAACGGGCCGCCGGCGTTGCGGAGGAATTTATTTCGAATAACGCTTGACCAGATCCTCTGCGGCAGCTTCGTATGATTTTTTCTTCAGCACGGCGACTTGCCCCTGGTCGGAGGCCTCCCGGCCGTATCGGGCGCTCGTGGCCGAGTCTTCGAATGGTTCGGGCGAGAACATGTCCCACTGGCCCGTTTTGACGTCGACGACCGCCACCTTCAGGCGGACGCGCATTTCCTGGGACTCGTCGGGAATGACGCCGCCGACGAAAGGCACCCAGGAGACGGCTTTCGAGCCGAGGCCTTTCTGGGCCGTTTCCAGCAGCCCCCAGTAGACGACTATCTTTTCGAAGCCGCCCTTGGCCGCAGCCAGCCGCAGGGGCATCGAATAACCGGCTGTTCCCTGAGGCGCGGGCACCCCTGAAAAAACCGAAACGTTGTAATACTTTTCGAGACCTTTCACCATGGGTTCGTCAGGGATCATCGCGCCCGACTGGATGAGCATGATCGACGAACCCTTGGGCAGCTTGAGCGCCTGTTTCTGTTCGAAGGCCTTGGCGATTTCCTCGGCGGTGACCTTGGCCTGCGGATCGATTCCCAGCACGTCGAATTCGCTCAGCTCGCCTCTGTAAAAGGGATTGCCGGAAGCGCGGGAGCCGTAGCGGGACTCGCTCTGGTAGCCCGAGTCGGAAATGGACCGCGTGGCGCAGCCGGCAAGCAGCGTCAACAACAGTGCAAGGCCAATGAGCAGTCTGGGGCGCATTTGCAGGCTCCTATCGGTGGGGTGAAGGCGCTATCGTTCGAGGTTTCGGGTGATGAAGGGCGGTATCCGCCCGAACGATTTATTGCGCGTCGACGGTATCATTTTGTCCGGCCTTTCTCAACGAAATCGCTTGGGGTGTGTATTCCTTCCATCGTTGAAGTTCCATCCGATTTACGGCAACATCGGGCAATGACCTCGTTTTTTCTACAGTTTCGTCAAGATTTATGCTCAGGGTAAGGCCGTTTGCCGACGGGGATCGTCCGATGCTCGAGGCCATCTATCGGGAGTGCCGGGCGGAGGCGGAGTGGCTACCGCCAGCGTCCAGGGAATGCCCCGACTTCTCGCGGGAAATCGAAGGCGAGGCCATTTTCGTGTCTATCGAC
>JAVBSG010000087.1:0-2670 GCA_031547245.1 Propionivibrio sp. | reverse complement strand
GATTGCGATACCGCCGAAGTATGCGGTGTCGCAAGTAATTGGTTTTATCAAGGGCAAAAGCGCGATTCATTTGGCTCGGGTGTATGGGGAGCGCAAGCGCAACTTTGTTGGTCAGCACTTCTGGGCCAGAGGGTACTTTGTCTCGACGGTTGGTCGTAGAACAAAAGGGGACGGGTCCGTATTGTTTGTGGGTCACGAAGCGTGAGGGAATTGCATAATATATTGTCCTGCGGGCTGCTGTGCTTGGTCTGAAAAAAAGCGATTTCTCGCGCCCACCTCTCTACTGACAGGATCGCGCGAAAGCAGCGAGCGCCGCCAATGCCAGCACGCACATCAATCCCGTGCCCATCCAAATGTGTTGTCCCTGCAATATGCTGGCAATGGCGCCGATAGTAGCGGCCATCAGTTGATGCATGAACCCGCACAGCGCCATCGGATAAGGGCCGGAGATCGGGGCTTTTTCAGTGGCGATGGCCATGCCGACAGGATAGTTCATTGCCTGTCCGGCCACGGCCAGGCAATAGGGCAGCCACAGCAGCAGGGACAGTTGCAGGATGCCGCCCAGCAGCATGGCGGCGCAGCCGGCCAGCAGAAGGCCCAAACCCAGCCGCATGAAAAAATAGCGGCCTTTCCTGACAACGTAACGGTTGACCAGCCAGGCGCCGGCGAAGTAGGAAAGGCTGATTGGCCACCCCAGCAAACCGTACTCGGATGCGCTCCAGTGCAGAGACTCCTGGAATATGAACGGCGCACACGTATTGAAGGTGATGATCACCCCATAGCCGAGGCCGCCCGCCAATGCGAACAGCAGAAAATCGCGGCTGCGCAATATCGTCCCGTAAGTCGCCATGAATGACAGCGAGTTGCCGGAAGGCTGCGAACCGGGAGATGGTAGCCGGGCAATGGCCAGGAACAGTAATGACGTGGCGGCGGCAAGACTGAAGAAGATAGCTTGCCAGCCCAGCATAGCCTGTAGCACTGCCCCCAGGTATTGGCCCACTCCCAGCGACACCACAAAGGCGATGGATAACCAGGACAGGCTCCTGGCCAGCAGCGCGCCGCTGAAGTGGTCGCGGATCATGACCCGCGACATCACCGACATGCCGCTGGCGCCCAAACCCTGAAGGAAACGCAACAGAATGAATATTTCTATCTGATTTGTCAGGGGGATGATGGCACAGCACAGGGCATAGAGCAGAAGGGAAACCGAAAGCACGGTTTTCCGACCAACTCTTTCGCTCAAACTACCCCAGACCAGCATCGGCGTGGCCATACCTGCCAGAAAGGCCGACAGGGCCAGAGAGACGTCTTGCGGCGGGCTGGAATACGCTTTGGCGAGAACCGGCAGGGCCGGCAGGTACATCGTGATTCCCAACTGAGCCAAAAATACCGTGATGCAGGCAATGAAAATGATGGACTTTTTTTTCATAGGGCGGCTGGTTGCGTTGCCCTCGATCTACCTGTTTGCGGAGGTCGGACGGGCAGGTGCAGTCCATTCGGCGGAAGGCGCTTCGCTTTTCCCCCTACGGCCATGGGTTGGCGATTTTACTGCGCCATCAGCGCGAACACGCCCCAGCCCAGGTATTCGCGTGTATACGCGACGTAGCGTTTGGGTTCGGCGGTCAGTTGAGCGCGGACTTCTTTGGCGAGGTCGTCGCCGGGATTGGCTTCGAGCCATCGGCGCATGGTGAGCCACTTGGCTGCTTCGTACCTGTCCCAGCCGTCCTGGTTTGCCAGGACCATTTCCACGACGTCGTAGCCGAGGTCGCCGAAAGAGGCGACGAGTTCGGGAAGCGGGAGGAAGTCGGCGATCGAACCGGCGAGGCATCCCTTGGCGATGTCTTCGGTCGGGGGGAGCTTACGCCAGTAGGGTTCGCCGATGAGGATGATGCCGTTGGCGGCCAGGCTCTTTGCCAGAAGCTCGATGGTGCCGGCGACGCCTCCGCCGAGCCAGGTGGCGCCGACGCAGGCGGTGACGCCGCACTTTTTGTCGGCGACGTAGCCGGCGGCGTCGCCGTGGATGAACTCGACGCGGTCGGCGACGCCGAGTTCTTCGGCGCGGAGTTTCGCTTGCTCACTGAACAGCTGGCTCATGTCGACGCCGACGCCGGTGATGCCGTAATCGCGCGCCCAGGTGCATAGCATCTCGCCCGAGCCGCTGCCGAGGTCGAGCACGCGGGTTTCCGGTTCCAGGCGCAGCGCCGCGCCGAGCGTGGCGAACTTTTCCGGGGTGAACGGGTTGTGGATGCGGTGGGCGCTTTCGGTGATGTTGAAGATGCGTGGGATGTCCACTGAATAAATTCCTTGAATCAGACGACGGTGAGGCCGCGCGCGGCAAAGGTCTGCCGGACCTTGGCGATCGATTCCGGGGTGGGCGGCTGGGTGCGCGAGAGTTTATACCGCATGTGCAGTTCCTGCCACTTGAATTCGCCCATCTTGTGGAAAGGGGCGACTTCCACGCGTTCGACCATCTTGAGCGAGGCGACGAAGTCGGCAAGGCCCATGACGTTGGCTTCGTCGTCCGTGAGGCCGGGGACCAGCACGAAGCGTATCCACATCTTGCGGCCCAGGCTTTCGAGGCGGCGGGCGAAGTCGAGCGTCGGCTGCAGGTCGACGCCGCAGACGCGGCGGTAGGTGTCGGGATCGTAGGATTTGATGTCGAGCAGCACG
>JAVBSG010000203.1:0-31950 GCA_031547245.1 Propionivibrio sp. | reverse complement strand
CCTCACAACACCCAACGCGGTGCAACGTCGTGCGCTTGACTTGATCAAGAAGATCCGGCCGTAGTCAGAAAACAGAACTCCAATCTCGCTTCAAACCCTTGTGGCGCAAAGAAACTCGACAATCGATCGGAGGAACTTCGGGCTAGTGTCCTGAGTTGTTAGTTCGTTGAATAGCGATTGCTAGAGAGAGAACGCACGAGAAAACTGACGAGGCGGGAGGCAGGCAAGGCGCGAAGCGGAGCCAGGTTGAACACCTGGCGAGCCTTCGCAACGCCGCATGACACCCGCCTCGTCAGTTTTCAGCAACGAACTAGCAACTCAGGACACTAACGCAGCCACCCTTTGCGATAGAAGAACCAGAACGGCACGGCGACTGATATCAGCATGAGGAACAAGGCGAACGGATAGCCATATTCCCAATCGAGCTCCGGAAACCAGTTGCGGAAGTTCATGCCGTAGATGCTGGCGATCAGGGTCGGCGGCAGCATGGCCACCGAGGCCACCGAGAAGATCTTGATGATCTTGTTCTGGTTGATGTTGATGAAGCCGACCACAGCATCCATCAGGAAGTTGATCTTTCCAAACAGGAAGGAGGTATGCCCGTCCAGCGACTCGATGTCGCGCAGGATCTGCCGCGCATCGTCGATCTGGCTGGGGGAAAGCAGCAGCCGCCCGCGGATCAGGAAGGAGACGGCGCGCCGCGTGTCATGGACGTTGCGGCGGATGCGCCCGTTCAGGTCTTCCTCGCGGGCGACGTCGGCCAGGATTTTGGCGGCCTCGTCGTCGGTCACCTTGGTGCCGAGCACGTGCTTGCTCACCTCGCCAAGCGCGGCATAGACGTCTTCGAGCGCGTCGGCCGAATACTCGGCGTCGGCTGCATAAAGGTCGAGCAGCACATCCTTTCCGTCCGTCACGTAGCCGGGCTGCGTGCGCGCCCGCAAGCGCTGCAGGCGGAAGACGGGAAGCTCCTCGGGGCGCACCGAAAAAAGCACGTCCTGGCGCAGAATCAACGCCACCGCCACGTTGCGCGACTCCTCCTTGGTGTCCAGCAGAAAGTCCGAGTGCAGGTGCACTTCACCGTTGTCCAGAACATAGAAGCGGGCGCTCGCCTCCAGATCGGTCAGGCTGTTCGGGTTCGGCAACTGCACATCGTAGAAGCGGCCGACCCAGGCGCGAATCTCCGGCGTCGGCGCCACCAGGTCGACCCAGATCGGCTTCAGACACTTCAAATCGTACGGCGTCGTCACGTTGATCTGGCTGAGCCGGCCATTGCGCAGCTCGAAAGCCGTTACCGACGTTTTTTCGCTGCTCAGATGGCTATCGCAAATCAAATCCTGGCGGATTTCGTCCGAAAGAATCTCAAGGATCGCCTCGCCGCGTTCCTCGCGGACCTTATGCCAAACCGTCACCCGCTCTTCCGGTTCCAGCGCCTCGATGATGCGGGCTATTTCGTCCAGCGGAATGCGCTCAAGCAAAACCCGCAGTTCCTCCAGATGCTGTTCGTACTCAGCTTCATCGTCCTGCTCCTGGCGGAACTCGGCATCTTCCGCCAGTTCGTGCCTGGCGAGAAGTTCGCGCACATTTCCCAGAAAATCCGGATTGTTCTTTTCTTCGCTCATCGGGCTAATCCCCTTGAATAATTCCATTTACAAATCGCGAGTGACACGAAGACGGGCCACAGCACGGCTAGGCGAAGGCGACAAAGTCACTGGCGATTCGGAAGTGGAATAAGGCGCGTCGGAAACCGGCGAGGATTCTAGCACGCCAGCGAACCCCGAGAGGCTTTCACGGAATTTGCGCGGCCGGCATCCTGGACAGGATCAGCGACGCCTTGCGGGCAAGCCCGGGCGCATTCCGGTTGCGGTCATAAAAACGCGGGCTGGGCACCATGCCGGCCAAGCGCGCCGACTGTTCCGGCGAAAGCCGCGCTGCGCTTACGCCATAATAGTGGCGCGCCGCCGCCTCAGCGCCGAAAACACCGTTGCCCCATTCGATCACGTTCAGGTATACCTCGAAAATCCGTCGTTTGCTCCATAGCGTCTCGATCATCAAGGTAACCACGGCTTCCTCGGCCTTGCGCCATGGCGTCTTGTCCGGCGAAAGAAAAAGATTCTTGGCCAGTTGCTGGGAAATGGTGGAACCGCCCGCCACGATGCGTCCCTTCTGCTGGTTCCTTTCCATGGCTTTCTGGATGCCGTCCCAGTCGAACCCGTCGTGCTGCATGAACAGATCGTCTTCCGATGCGATCATGGCGCGCTTCAAGTGCGGTGAAATTCTGTCGTAATCGACCCATTGTTTCTTCAGCTGCGCTTGCGGATTCTGAACCTGCAATTGCGCCAACCGGATGTCCATGAAACGGGTCATGTCCGGATTGGCCCATTGCCACAGGACGACCCAGGCCAAAATCCATAGCTGGTACGCCAACAACAGCCAGATCAGCGCGAACAGCGCCCGTCTGATCCAGCGAGCGGCAAAAGCCGGGATTGCAGCCAGCCCGCCGGTCATGCCCCGGGCTGCAGGAGCCCCACGACCGGCGCACAATCCGGCCGCACGCCGCGCCAGACGAAAAACGACTCGGCCGCCTGTTCCAGCAGCATGCCCATGCCTTCTGAAATCTTCTCCGCCCCTTGATTGCGCGCGAAAACCCGGAACGGCGTATCGCCCAGGCCGTACATCATTTTGTAAGCCAGGCTTCCCGGAGCGAAAATCCCTTCCGGTAGTGGCGGCATCGTGCCGCTCAGGCTGGCGGACGTTGCGTTGACGACGATGTCGAAGGTTTGTCCGGCCAGGCCCTCGTAGCCGCATCCGCTTACCGGCCCTATCGAGGAAAACCGTTTGGCCAGCGAACGCGCCCGCAGGACCGTGCGGTTGGCGATGGTCAACAGTTCGGGTTTTTCCTCCAGCAACGGCCCGATCACGCCGCGCGCGGCACCGCCCGCCCCCAGCAGCAATACGCGCTTGCCCTGAATCGGACACTGCAGGTTGAGGGTGATGTCCCGCAGCAGACCGACTCCGTCGGTGTTGTCGCCAATGATTTCATCGTCGTTGAAAACCAGCGTATTGACGGCGCCCGCCTGTTCGGCCCGCCGCGTCAGCGTGGTCGCCAGTAGATAGGCTTCCTGCTTGAACGGCAGGGTGACATTGGCACCCCTCCCCCCCTCGGCAATGAAGGCGTCGACGGCGTCTGCAAACCCGTCCGACGGGGCGAGTATCGGCTGATAGCTGATGTCCTGCCCGGTCTGGTGGGCGAATGCCGCATGGATGATGGGTGACTTGCTGTGACTGATGGGATTACCGAACACACAATATTTGTCAGTCATAGCCATCTCCTCAAACTAAAAAATGCCGATCAGCGTGCCGCCTCAGTGGCAAGCTGGTCACCCTTGGTAAAAATCCATGTTCGGTTGACCTCGATGATATCGGTGTCACGACGGATGTTTTCAGGGAATGCGGCGAACGGTTCTGCCATGCGCACGATGCGCCGCGCCGCATCGTCCAGTATACGGTGCCCGGAGGAGCGGTCGATGTTGACGCGCTCGACGCTGCCGTCGCTCTTGATCCGGACGGACAGTATCAAACGGCCATAGAGCTTTCCTTTCGCCGCATCCGGATAATTCAGCGTTCCGATACGCTCGACCTTTATCCGCCAATCCTCCAGATACCGGGCAAAACGGTATTCCTGAGTGCGCGTGCCGATCTGCTTCACTCGCGGCCGCTTATTGTATTCATCGACCTGCTTGGCGATTTCGGCCTGCAACCGGACCGCCTCCATGGAACTGGAGACGAGATCGAGGCCGCTCGGCGTCGGCTCCTGCTCCGCCTGCTTTTCCTCGTTGACTTTCTGCGCCGACGGCGTCGGCTTGCCGCGCACTTGTTCCATCAGGCGGCGCTGCTGTGCTTCGAGCGCCTGCACCCGCTTTTGCGCCTGCTCGAGATCGGTGCCGGGGCGCTGGCGCTCGGACGGCGGCAACGGCGTCTTGGCCCGACGGTCGGTCTCGGCCGTACCGCCGCCGTCGAGGTTGACCTGCGCCAGCGCCTGCGCTTCCGTCGGCTTGTGGGCCGACTTGCTGTTCACCAGGATGATATCGAGCGCCTTTTCCTGAAAAGCGCGCGAAGCATCCGGAAACTGGAAATGGAGCGACAGCAGAATCGCATGCAGCAGCAAGGACACGCCGATCGCAATCTTCAGATTGCGGTCGCCTCCCGAAGCCGGCCATCCCGTTGCCATTGCGGTGCTCACGTCAGTCTATCTCTCCATCCGCTTCCAGATCGTCCACGCCAGCTTCATCAGCCGCCCGTTCCAAGGTCTCCAGATAACGGCAATTCAACTCGAGCGTCAAATAATCCGTTCCGTCAATGGACAACCTGACGCGCTGCCCCGGTTTCAATTCCGGCACCGATGGAACGCGCTGAATCAACGGCAAGTGATCAAGTTTAACCAGATTCTCACGCCTAATGGTAGTGTCAATCGTCAGCATATCGTTCTGGCGCAGCCAGCGCAGGCACCAATAGCGCTCCATGCGGCGCTGAAACTCGGCATATGCGCTATAGGTCAGGTCAAAATCGCGCATGGCGGCGAACAACGCCTCGGATTTCGGCTTGAAGTACGGGGGTTCCTCTTTGAGGCAGGCCACCAACTGCCACTGGTTGATCAGGTCGACATAACGCCTTAGCGGTGACGTGGACCAGGCATACTGGTTGACGCCCAATCCCTCGTGCGGCAGCGGCGATGTCGTCATGCGCACCTTGCCCGCCGTCTGCGCCCGGTAAATCGCCGGAATCCCTTTTTTCGCCAACATGCCGCCCCAGACGCTATTGGCCACGATCATCAGCTCCGAGACCAGCTTGTCGAGTGGGCTGCCGCGCTTTCTTTCCTCGATGGCGACTCGGCAACTTTCAGGAGCAGCCAGGTCGCCCTCGATGGAAAAATTGTAGTCGTTCACCCCTTGAGTCGCCGATGGCTTGCCGCGCCGGCCCTCGCACGCGCAAGCCAGTTGCCAGAGCACTCTCAGCTCGTCGCGGAAGGCGAATTCCGGCAGGCCTTCGGCCAATGTCCGTTCGTTGAACAACGATTCGATTGCGTCCAACCGCAGGTTTGCGGCGATCGGCACGGCTTCGACGCAGGATTCGTAGCCCGTGATTTCGTATTCCGGCGTCACCGACAGATACAGCGAGATGGCCGGGCAGTCGCGCCCGGCAGCCAGCGTATATTCGTCAACGACGGTTTCGGGCAGCATGGTGATCTTGTTGCCCGGCATGTAAACGGTCGATAAACGGGAACGGGCAATCTGGTCGAGCGGCGAATTCGGCAGAACCGCCAGCCCCGGAGCGGCGATGTGAATGCCCACCCGCCAGCCGATCCCCGGCAGTTCCTGCAGGGAAAAAGCATCGTCGATCTCGGTCGTTGACGCGTCATCGATCGAAAACGCCCGCACTTCGGCGCGCGGCAGCCCTTCCGGCAACGGCGGGAACTCGATCTGCGGAAAATCGCAGCCGCGCGGAAACTGTTCGTGCAGGAAACCCCGATAGTGATAATCGTAAGCCGAGCGTATGGCGCCGCACTTTTGCAGCAGATGCGGCGCGGACAGTCCCGTTTCCGCACAGGCGGACTCCAGAGCCTTGGTTTCCGGCCGATTCCGGTCGGGCTTGTAGAGCAACTGGTCAAGCAGAGGAACGAATTCTGGCGGCAGAACGGAGTTCTTCAGCTCGCCGGCCATGCGCTCGATGGCTAAGGCCTGCTGACGCTTCTTTTCAAGACCGGCCAGAGCAGCTGCGAGAATGTCGGGAGGCGCCTTGCGGAAACGCCCTTTGCCTTTGCGATGAAAATAGACGGGCGCTGCGTGCAAGGCCAACAGGAGCGCAACCGCTTCGACCGCGGAAGCCTTCTGCCCCGATCCTCCGAAGTATTCATCGGCAAGATCACAAAAAGAAAATTCGCCATCGCCCGCACACTCCCAAAGGAACTCAGCCTCGATACCCGCCGCCATCGACTCGGCAAGACCCAGCAGTTCTCCCTGCGGCGCTTCCGCATAGCGCAGGAGAACATTCGACGATTTGATTTTGACACGCTTGCCGGAAGGCATCTCGACCTGCAACGACGTATCGTTGTCGGCCAGGACGGAAGCAGCCTTGAACGCACCATCTTCTTCAAATAAAACATGCATCTTTTGGATTATAACCCGCAAAATTCAATCAGTTGCGGCAAACACTCGGCAAACCGCGTGAAGCTGTGATCGCCGCCATCGAACACCAACTGGCGGCAGCCGGCATAACGCGCCACCGCCTGCCGGTAGTCAAGCACTTCGTCGCCGGTCTCGGCCAGCAGAAGATAGCGTTCCGGCGTGACACGGGACACCTCCAGCGCTCTTAGCTGCTCGACATGGGCCAGGGTAAACTCGAACGTCTCGTGCGTATATAAATTGGCCTGCGTTCCAAGGTACTTTTCGAGTGAAATCGGCGCAATGACTGCCGGATTGATCAGCGCGGCACGCAGGCCGTGCTTCTCGGCAAGGTAGGTGGCATAAAAACCGCCAAGCGAACTGCCGACCAGCGCCAGCGGGCCGGTCTGCCGCGCGATGATCGCCTCGGCCTGGGCAACGGCTTCGTCGGGAACGTACGACAGGAAAGGGCAGAAAAACCGCTCCGACACCCCGCGCTCCCTGAGAGCATGCGCCATTTGCCGCGCCTTCCAGGAAGCCGGCGACGAACAAAAACCGTGCAGATACAGAATGCCCGCGCTCACGAGGCCGTCCACGCCACCAGATCGAATTGCCATGTCACCAGCACGATGATGCCGAAAGCGATGCGATACCAGGCGAACGGCGTGAAATCGTGCGAGGCAACATAACGCAGCAGCCAGCGCACGCAAAGAAAGGCAGAAACAAAGGCCGCCACGAACCCGATGACCCACATGCCGATATCGTCGGCGCTCAACAGGGCGCGTTCCTTGTAAAGGCTGTAGATCGTCGCCGCGATCAGTGTCGGTATGGCGAGGAAAAAGGAGAACTCGGTAGCCGCCCGGCGCGACAGACCGAACAGCAGGCCGCCGATGATGGTCGAACCCGAGCGCGAGGCCCCCGGAATCAGCGCCAGGGCCTGGGCAAAACCGAGCTTCACGGCGTCAAGCGGCGACATTTCGTCCACCGTCTGCACGCGGATCACGTGTTCGCGCCGTTCCGCCCACAAAATGATGAACGCACCGACGATGAACGCCGTCGCCACCGGCAGGGGCTTGAAAAGATGGGCCTCGATGACCTTCTTAAATAGCAGGCCGAGGATCGCCAGCGGCATGAAGGCGATCGCCAGGTTCAGAACCAGCCGGTTTGCCAGCCGGTCGCGCCCCAAGCCGCGCACGACCTTCACGATCCGTTCCCTGTACTCCCAGACGACGGCCAGGATGGCGCCCGACTGGATGACGATTTCAAACAGTTTGCCGCGCGCATCGTTGAAATCGAGCAAATCGCCGGCAAGAATCAGGTGGCCCGTTGAAGAGATCGGCAAAAACTCGGTCAATCCTTCGACCACACCCAGAATCAGGGCTTTGAGGTAAATCAGCAGGTCCACGGAGAATTCCAAAAAGGGGGCATTCTAGCAGGGACATCCAGGAAGCGACTGAGCGCTTATTTCACGCTCTCCACGAAAAACATGGGGATAACGGCTCGGTAACCCTTCGTGCGTTTTTCGCCATACTCTGGGTGGGCAGCATTCTGCACGTGTGATAATACGTTCTTGAATTATGGGCATAGTGAACATGAAAGAATCGCCAGTGAAAACCAACCTGTCGTCCTCGTGCGTCGTTTCCCAGGCAACGCCGCAGGACATCCCCGAACTGCTGGCCATGATTCAGGCGCTGGCCCGCTACGAAAAACTCGAAGACCAATGCGTCAGCACGGAAGCCGATCTCCAGCGTGCGCTGTTTTCCGCAAAACCGGAAGCGGAAGCCCTGATCGCCCGAATCGAGGGCAAGGCTGCCGGCTTTGCGCTGTTCTGCCACAATTTCTCCACTTTCCTGGGCCGCCACGGTCTTTGGCTGGAGGATCTCTTTGTCCACGAAAATTGCCGCGGCCACGGTATCGGCAAAAAGCTGCTGGCCGCGCTTGCCGGCATAGCCAAGCAGCGCCGTTGCGGACGCCTCGAATGGGCCGTCCTCGACTGGAACACGCCAGCCATCGATTTCTACCAGTCGCGCGGCGCCACCGTCATGGGCGACTGGCGCATCGTGCGGACGACGGGCGAGGCGCTGGACACGCTTGCGGCGATGAGCGACGCGTGAAAACGGCAGGAAACTTTCGACACGGTTGAGGTTCCCAGTACATATTCCATATCCCGATATGGTAAATTGCCGGCACCATGACATGTAGAACCCTGATCGCGCTTCTCTTCGGCCTGTTCTTCTCCATTCTCGCCCAAGCCGAAGTCAAAACCATCGACAACACCGAACTGGTGCGTCTGATGAGCCAGCATGTACCGCTGATCGACATCCGCACGTCCGGCGAATGGAAAAGTACCGGCGTCATTGCGGACAGCCGGCTGGTGACCTACTCCGACGAACATGGGCGCGTCGACAAGGCACAATGGCTTCAAGCCGTAAAAGCCGTCGCCAAGCCCGACCAGCCTCTTATCCTGATCTGCCGTAGCGGCAAGCGCAGCCAGGAAGCCGCGGAGCTACTTTCGGAAACCGGCGGCTACAAAACCGTTTATAGCGTAAGTAACGGCCTCATGAGATGGCTCGACGAGCGGCGCCCCGTCATCCCTGCGGCGGCTACCCGATAAGTTTCAAGGTTTTTTCGTTGAATACCGCATTCGAGAAGCCGGTCGCCTTTGCCGATCTGCTGGCTCAACGCTCTTTTGTCCTGTTCTGGCTGGCCCGCCTGTTCGGCACCATCGCCAACCAGATGCTGATGGTTGCCGTGGCCTGGCAGATGTACGACATCACGGGCAGCGCCTGGGATCTCGGGCTGGTCGGCCTGTTTCAATTCGTTCCCGCGCTGTTGATGACGCTGCCGGCGGGCCATGTAGTCGACCGACTGCATCGTGGTGGCGTTTTCGCCGCCTGCATGATCGCCCAGGCGCTGATCGCGCTTCTGTTGCTGGCCGCCATTCCGGGCGGTTTCGCCACACGCGGGCTGATGCTCGGCGTATCGATCGTTTTCGGCGTCGCCCGCGCTTTCCAGCAGCCTGCGCAGCAGGCGCTGACGCCGCAACTCGTGCCGCCGCACCTGCTGGTGCGTGCCATTGCCTTGAGCACCAGCGGCGTACAGGCCGCCGTCATCTGCGGCCCGGCTCTCGGCGGCGCGCTCTACGCGGCAGGGATCGTGCTGGTGTACGGCACGGGAACGGCATTGCTGCTGCTGACCTTTTTCCTGACCCTGGCCGTGCGCTACCATCATCAACCCGCGAATTCGGCGAACACGCTACGCAGCGTTTTTGCCGGCGCCACTTTCGTGTGGACGCACAAGGTACTGCTCGGCGCCATGTCGCTCGATCTCTTTGCCGTGCTGCTGGGCGGAGCCACGGCGTTGCTGCCGATCTTCTGCCGCGACATTCTCACCACAGGACCGGAAGGGCTGGGCCTGCTGCGCGCCGCGCCGGCAATCGGCGCGTTGACGATGTCCCTGACCCTGGCCAACCGCCCCATCGAACGGCGCGTCGGATACCGCATGCTCGGCTGCGTTGCGGCGTTTGGCGCCTGCATGATCGTTTTCGGCCTGTCGTCCAGTTTTCTTCTGTCCATGCTGTCGCTGGCAGTATCCGGCGCCGTCGACAACGTCAGCGTGGTTACCCGCCTGACATTGATGCAGCTGGAAACGCCGGACGACATGCGCGGGCGTGTCGCGGCGATAAATTCCATCTTCATCGGCGCTTCGAACCAGCTCGGCGAATTCGAGTCGGGGGCCACGGCGGCGCTGTTCGGCCCCATCGGCTCGGTTGTGCTCGGCGGCGTCGGCACCCTGCTGATCGCCGCCTCCTGGATCAGGCTGTTTCCCGATCTGGCGCAACGCGACCGGATGAAATAGCGTATCCGCATCGGGTGTCTTCGGCGGCATTGAGGCCACGGCAGTCTTTCCGGGGATATCTCGAAAAACTCCATGCCAACGAAGCAAAATGAACACGGCATGATGCGCCATATAAACCATAAGCATATTTCCATGCGCTCCTGAAACGCCGCAGGAAATCGCTAACCTGCTCCCGGAGCCGGATTAAGCTTGGCTTAAGGCAGTTCGATTTTAATACGTGTGACTGACCTCATCATTCCCATACGGTCACCCGAATTTCCTGTCGGAACGCCTTCATGTCATTCATACGCCATAGTCAAACCCGTTACTTCCTCATCGCTTCATTTTCCTGGCTGACCATTTTTTTCCTGACCCGCAGCGCTTTGCTGTTCGGCCACTTCGCCGAGGCGGACGCCAGCCTGTGGAATATCATCCATCTCTACCTCGTCGGCCTGGCGTACGATCTCGGCTTCCTCGTCTACGCCACCGTTCCGCTGGCAATATACCTCGCGCTCTGTCCAACCCGCCTGTGGGAACGACCGTGGCACCGCAAGGCCATGCAGGCGCTGCTGGGCGTCGGCCTTTTCGCCATGCTTTTCGTTGCCGTTTCCGAGTGGATATTCTGGGACGAGTTCGGCGTGCGTTTCAACTTCATCGCGGTGGACTATCTGGTCTATTCGAAGGAAGTCGTCAATAACATCCTGGAGTCCTACCCGGTATTCCGTATCCTGGGCGGCCTCGCCGCTCTGGCAGCGGCGATTCTTTTCGCCCTCAAAAAACCGCTGGCGGCAGCATTCGCCGCACCAGCGCTGCAAAGGAGCCAGATTTGGGGAGCGCTGGGCGTTTTGCTATTGCTGGCGGGAGCCAACGGTTTCCTACTTGGCCAGAATTTCCCGCGCGATCTGGGCGGTAACGCCTACCAAAGCGAACTGGCGAGCAACGGGCCGTTCCAGTTCTTTGCCGCTTTCCGCAACAACGAGCTGGATTATTCGCAGTTCTACGCCACACTGCCGGACGATCAGGCCGCCCGGTTGCTGCGCGATGAAATCGCCGAACCCAACGCCCGTTTCGTCAACGACGATCCGCGGGACATCCGCCGGCTGATCGACAACTCCGGCCGGTCGAGAAAACTCAACGTCATCCTCGTGACGATCGAGAGCCTCAGCGCCAAGTACCTGGGGAGTTTCGGCGATGACCGCGGCCTCACGCCCAACCTGGACGAGCTGCGCAAGCACAGCATGGTGTTCACCAATTTTTATGCCACCGGTACGCGTACGGACCGCGGCCTGGAGGCCATCACGCTCTCGATCCCGCCCACGCCGGGGCGCTCCATCGTCAAGCGTATCGGGCGGGAGAGCGGCTACGGCAGCCTCGGCCAGCAGCTCGGTGCGAAAGGCTACGACAGCGTGTTCATCTACGGCGGACGCGGCTATTTCGACAACATGAACGCGTTTTTCAGCGGCAACGGCTACCGCATCGTCGATCAAAGCACCGTGCCCACATCGGAGATGGTGTTCCAGAATGCCTGGGGCATGAGTGACGAGGACCTCTACGCCCAGACGCTGAAAGTGGCCGATGCCGATCATGCCGCGAGCAAACCCTTTTTTCTGCAACTGATGACGACCTCCAACCATCGCCCCTACACCTATCCGAAAGGACGCATCGACATCCGCTCGGGCAAGGGACGCGACGGCGCGGTCAAATACACGGACTACGCCATAGGAAAGTTCCTGGCGCAGGCGAAGGAAAAGCCCTGGTTCGCGCAAACGGTGTTCGTTTTCGTCGCCGATCACACAGCGGGCAGCGCCGGTAGGGAGGACCTCCCGGTCGCCAACTACCATATCCCGCTGTTCGTTTATGCCCCGGCGATCATCAAGCCGCAGGAGGTTTCCACGGTCGCCAGCCAGATCGATATCGCCCCCACCCTTCTGGGGCTGATGAACTTCGATTACACCTCGACCTTCTTTGGCCGCGACGTTCTGCTGGCCGGTGCCAAGCCCGGCCGCGCCCTGCTGGGCAATTACCAGCACCTAGGACTGTTCGACGGCAATAATCTGGCCATTCTCAGCCCCAAGGGCGCCATGCGCCGGCACGACGACGCACTGGGCGCCAGCCGTGAGAGCCGGGTTGACACGAACGATCCATTATTACGCAGGGATATTGCCTACTACCAGGAAGCCAGTTATTCCTTCAAACATGATCTGCTCGCCTGGCATCCCAGTGTTTTTGGCGGAGCCCATCTGAGCCTGCACTGAACGGGCATGCAACATGTTTCCTGAAGAAAACACAGCCACTCGACTCGCCTGCGCCAGGGTAGGGTCAAGGGGGAGTTTGAAGATTCTGCCTCGCCACTTCGCAGCCCTCCCTGTCAACGGCATCTACCTCTAAGAGAATTCCCCATGCCTCCGGTTCAAACGCCGCCCCCATCACGCCATTTCGATTTCCGGCTGGGATTCGGAATTCCGGTGGTATTGATGGGGATACTTCTCCTGTTCGATTTCTCGAAACCCGATTTTTTCATCGAGCACTTGTTCTATTCGCCGGCTGAAGGATTCGTCGGAAAATACAGCTATTGGCTGGAGAACATCCTGCATGACCGCATCAAGCAGGTACTCATCGTCCTGGCCGTTCTCACCGCCATAGCCTTTGTCGCCAGCCTGCTCTTCAGGAAATACCATCCATGGCGCCGCACACTGGGCTACCTGGTTCTCGCCATCACGCTTTCCACCAGCATCGTTTCCCCGCTCAAGATTGCGACCGGGATGCATTGCCCGTGGAGCCTGACCGAATTCGGCGGCACGGAAACCTACACCCCGCTGCTGAGCAAACGCACTCCAACGCAAAACCCAGGCCGTTGTTGGCCCGGCGGGCACGCCTCTGCAGGATTTTCCTTGCTGGCCGTCTACTTTGCCCTGCGCGACCGCCATCGGTGCGTTGCGCGCATCGCGCTGGGGACGGCTCTGACGCTGGGGACGATCTTCTCGGTCGCACGCACGATGCAGGGGGCGCACTTTCTATCGCACAATGTGTGGACGCTGCTCATCGACTGGATCATCTGCCTGCTATGCTATCGCTGGCTGCTGTACCGTCACCCCGATTGCGCGAAAGCTGCAGATAACCGCTACGCTTTCAAAACCGTCTGAGACCGTAGGTCATCCTTTCACCCCACACGGCCAGAACAGGCAGGCTTCGAAGCCGCCGTTTTCCCTATTGGACAGCTGCAGTTCAGCGCCGTGCAGCGATGCGATCCGGCTAACGATCGTCAACCCCAGCCCGCTGCCTTCCGCCGTCACCGACGTACTCCGGTAGAAGCGCTCCACCAGATGCGGCAGTTCGTCGGCGCTGACGCCTGGACCGCTGTCCTGCACGCCCAGCGCGACGCCGCGGCCGTCGCCCCGCAGAAAAACGCTGACTTCGCTGTTCTCCGGCGAATAGCGGATGGCGTTATCCATCAGGTTGCGAAGCGCCACCTCGAGAAGGTCGGCATCGCCTTGGACGAAATATTCCGATTCTGCGGGCAACAGCCGGATATTTGCCTGCGGCATGGAATTTTGCACGTTGACGGCGACATTCTGCGCCAATTCGGTGAGATCGATTTTCTGCGGCTGCGGCAACTGCGCCAGCGGATCGAGCCGGGCCAGCCGCAACAGCTGCTCGACGAGCCGCGTGGCCCGGTCGAGCCCGGCCACGGTCTGGCTCAGCGCGTGCCTGTGCGCATCTTCCTCTTCGCTGAGCAGCGCCACCTGCGCCTGGATCCGCGCCGCCGCCAGCGGCGTCCGCAGTTCATGGGCGGCATCGGCGGTAAAGCGCCGCTCGCTTTCCAGCGAAAAGCGCAGCCGGTACAGCATCTGGTTGATGGCCGCCACCAGAGGCATGGTTTCGCGCGGGATAGCCTTGTCCGTCGTTAGCGGGGTCAAATTATCGGAAGAACGTCTGGCAACCTCCGACGCCAGTTCGTCGAGAGGTTTCAAGCCCTGCCTGACCGAAAAATATATCGCCAGCAGCGATAAAGGGAAAACCAGCAGCAAGGGCAATACCGTCTTGGCGGCGATTTCCAGCGCTTCGTGATCGCGCTTGGGAATCGATTCGGCAATCTGAATGCGGTAGCGCCGATCCGTGGTTTCCAGGATCAGGCTGCGCCAGGGGAGTCCGTTTTCAACGACAGTCGATAACCCAAGCTTCCCGGTCAGCGGCGTCGACAGCGCATGATCCGAACGTGCCAGGATCGACCCATCCTGCCTGCCCACTTGGTATTCCAGCGTCAATGAACTGTGGCGCCGGCGAATCCCGCGGACGTCATCGATATGCGTCGGCAGGCTCGCCAAATGATCTTCGCCCTGCTGCGCATGCGCCAGCATCAATTGGCCGGTTTTCGACATCTGCATGTCCATCAGATCCTGCACTTCGCGGCGGGACTGCTGGTAGCTGAACCACAACGCCAGGACCATGATCACCAGCGAGGCGACGGATACCAGCAGCAGCAGGCGCCGCCGCAGGGAGAAGAATTTGCCTCCGCTGCCGGCCGGCATCGTATCCATCAGCCGGCATCTCCCAAACGGTATCCCAGGCCGCGCACGGTGCGAATGAAATCCGCACCGAATTTCTTGCGCAGATGATGCACATAGACTTCGACGGTATTGCTGCCTGCCTCTTCGCCCCAGGCATAGATGCTTCCTTCGAGCTGGGAGCGGGTGCGGATGTGGTTCTTGTGCCGCAGAAGATCGTCGAGCAGAGCATATTCCCGTGCCGATAGCGCCACATCCTGCCCATTGAATGTCACCAGACGGGAGGCCGGTTCGAGAACGACGCCGGCGTGCTCCAGCGTCGGCTTCGCTTCGCCGGCCGCCCGCCGGATCAGGGCGCGCAGGCGGGCAAGCAGTTCCTGCAGGTCGAAGGGCTTGGTCAGGTAATCGTCGGCCCCGGCGTCGAGTCCGGCGATCTTGTCGGCACTCGCGTCCCGCGCGGTCAGAATCAGAACGGGAAGGCGGTTGCCGCGGCTTCGGACCTCCTTGAGCACGCTGAGGCCGCCGCGTTTCGGCAAGCCAAGATCGAGAACACAGGCGTCATAGGGATGGTCGAGCAATGCCAGAACGGCCGCCTCGCCATCCTTGACCCAATCCACCGCGTATTCAGCCAGCTTCAATCCGGCAAGAACGCCGTCTCCCAGCAGAGCATCATCTTCGACCAGCAGTATCCGCACGTATTCCGTCCTTTTTTGCAGTGCCGCACAATATTCTCGCCCTGTACTATTGTGCATTATCGGCAGGCAAAAATCCCAGTCGGGAAACGACAGCGTCGCGCGAAGCGGTAAACCGGAATAGCGCCAGCGCCATTTACCGATGGTGGGGGACGGTTTATTCGACTGAAAGTACGTAAGTGCGCCACTTCTCCCAGTACTTCAGGAAATCCACGTGACCAACCACCGACAGGCCCGCCTTCGAAAAATCGGCCTCGATATCCTGTCTCCGTATGACGAAACGGTTCGCCTGCAGTGTTTCCCGATTGCGCGCCTTGCGTGCACGATGAGCTTCGTGGCGGTAAGCGCGGTAGTTCCCATCCACCCACAACGAGACGATGATCGAGCGGGAGCTGATTCTCGCGAACTCCTTGAGCATGCTGATTCGATCTTCGCTTTTTTCGATGTGGTGCATCAAGCGGAAACAAAAAACACAGTCTACGTAATTGTTCGGAAACCCCGTATCGAATGCGGAACAGCATTTGGCGTCGACGATTCTCTTGCGGATTTCCGGCGGCCTCATTCCCAGGCCGACGTCGATCATTTCCTGGCTGTTATCCGCCACATGGATGGTACGTCCGGGCTTTTCAGCCAATAGCCCCCAGAAACGGCCCGTTCCGCACGGCAAATCGAGCACGGAGAGCGGTTCTCCCGCCATGGCCAGCGCTTTGCGTGCCATCGCGTGTTCCCGCCAATTGGATAGAACCCGAAAGACTCCTGTATTGTGTTTGTCAAAATAGCGCCGGGCATGTTCGGCATCGTATTTTTCGGAAAAGCTGTAATGCGGAAGTGGGATATCTTTTGCCATGGGCTCCAGTCCTGATTGCCGACGCCGATTGCCTTCCGGCACCGGACGATAAGTTGTGTGGACCCCGGACCGTAACCCGGCATTCTTAAAGGACGCTTAAAACCGTCGATTCAACCCAGGTGGCATGGACGCGCCACGATCCATACTCACCGGACAGTCAGCCAATTTGCATAAAAATGCGTTCGCAGCGGCGTATCGGCGCCTCGAAAGGCAGGGGTTCGTTCACCGAGCCTTACCTTTTTCGTCTTTTTTGTCTTTCCGCGTCAGCTCGACTTTCAGCGGCGTTAGCGTGTCGAGATGCACGTCCCGCTGCGGATAGGGGATGCCGATCCCTTTTTCGCCCAACGACTTTTCTATCATGAAACGCAGATCGCTGGCTACCTGGCGGCCGTTGGTCTTCGGCCCGATCTCCAGCCAATAGCAAATAGAGAACTGCAGCGCATCCGCGCCAAAATCGTCAAAGTACACCATGGGCGCCGGATCCGTAAGAACCAGCCCATGCCGCCGGACACAGTCATCAAGGATCGCCGCCACTTCGCGGCCCGACGACCCGTAGGCCACTCCGATAGTGATTACGGAACGCACCTTTGGATTGTCATAAACCCAGTTCCTGACGTTCTGTTCGATAAAAATGCTGTTCGGAATCAGCGTATCGACGCCGTCGGCATCACGAATGACCGACGAGCGGATACCGATCTCGATGACGGACCCTTTGATGTCGCCCACCTGCACGATGTCCCCGGGTTTAAAAGGCCGCTCGAACAACAGCATCAGGCCGCTGATGAGATTCTTCAGGATATTCTGCATGCCGAAGCCGACGGCGATGGCCACGGCCCCGCCAAAGAAGGCGAAAATGGAGAGCGGGATGTTGACCCACATGAGCACGGCTACCACCAGAATAAACAGCCCCAACGTAAACAGCCACTTGCGCAAGATTCGGGCACGCGCGGCTTCCAGGCCGAAACGCTGCACCACGTATTTTTCCGTACGCTTTCCCAGCCATAGCGCGATGACGACGCCGATGGCGAACAGCGTGATCGCCCGCACCAGCTTGGCCACGGTTATGCTGCTGATCCCCGTTATCTGGCGGCCATCCACCTCGATGGTATTCGTGGCGGTAAACAACTCGAAATTCCAGATTTTGCTGGCGACATCCTCGGCGCTGGTCGCCACTGCCTGTGTCCAGCCCGTTACGCCCAGGGAGGCCTTGGTGATCCCGAGCTCTTCCCCCAATTGGTCGACGATGAATTGCGCCGAATTGATGCCGGCCTCGGTATCCTGCAGTTGCTCACGCCGCTTCATGGAGCTTTCGAGTTCGACTTGCAGTGCCTGCTTCAGCGCATTCGATTCGGCCGACATCAGGAGCGATTCCAGCCGGCCAACCGTATCTTCCGAATTTTTCAGCTGGCGTTTCACATTCTTGGAAAACAGCCCCAGAGTGCTGGCGTACTGGCGCTGCTGATCCGATGCCGTGGCCAGCAGTTCGGGAGAGCTTTTATTGAAGACCCGGTAGCGAAGATCCCAGGCGCCCCGCTTTATCTCGATCACCGTTGGCAGCAGCCTGAAGGCATCCAGCATGCCGACGTTGTCCACAACCGGAATATCGGTATCGAGAATGCCAACTTCGTTTTCCGTCTTTTGCTTCTTCCCCGCCTGCGTCGGCAGTGCCGACAACTTGGCCAGCTTGCTCGATGCATCCTGGCCTTCGGCGTCGAGTTCGTCGCGAATGGTTTGATAATCCTCGGACGTAAAAGCCACATGGGCGCGCGCCACCGCCACCTGACGCTCGGCCAAACCTACTTCAGTCAATGCGCGCGCGGCATCGAGCCTGAGAGTTTCGCTGCTGGAATCCAGTTCTTTCAGAATAACGGTCTTGGCTCGCACATGCAGCCGCATCATTTGCAGCGATTGCGAGAAATTTGCCCTGCTGCCCGCGGCGCTCTCGACCGGTGCTGCCGGATTACCGGACTGCTGGGCTTCTTCCTTGCGGCGCAGTGCGGCCCCATCGTCCTGAAGCGAACGAACCAGGTGCTCGCGAAAAGACGTATATGAGTCATATTCGGAAACGATCGCCTGGTGATTCCTTTGCGCCGTCTTCAAATCCCCGACCAATTTGTCGAGAAACAATATCGAGTAAGGCGGTTTTGTTTCGAAACCCACCCACGCTTCCGATTTCTTCTTGGCGGCATCGGCTTGCTTCTGTATGTTCGCGAGGCGGCTGCTGTTACTCAACATCTGTTCATAGGCTTGGACAATTTCCTGGAGCAGATAGCGCCTCAGCTGTTGTTCCTCTGCCGTTGCCGACGTTTCGGACGAATGGGCGGACTCCGCATCGGCGGCGGCGAGTTCCGTCCGGGCTGCCTGCAGTTCCGAGCGTATTTCGTCCGGATCGGTTTTACTCGAACCGCTGCCATTTACTGCCTCCACCTTGCTTGCAGCCGGTGCGGCAAACGGTATTGCGAGTGGCGCCGCCGCCAAGGGCAGGGAACAAAACAGGCCGGCGCACAACAAGATTCGCCACAGCCCGGCGAGACGCCCTGCATGAGTTTTTCTTTTTGCTTCATAAGCTGTCACACCAGCCCGCATACAACCTCCAAATCTACTGCTTCCATACGTTACTGGGGAAAACCCATAGCCGGCGCATCCACAATACCACGGCCCGACATCGATGACGGTAAGACAGGGGTTTTTCCCCACGGTTTAGTCGAAACCGTTTTTCAGGCCGAATCATGACAAACAAAAATACGGATTCCAGGGAGAAAAAATCCCGGTTAGCTGTCATACACCGGCAAATGCACTGGTTTAGTCGTCATAGTTTTCCTGAGTAGAGCCATTGGGAACTTCTAGCAAAGCGGTGAGTCCTTCGTCCGGAAAGTTCTTGATGCAAATGCAGTCATATCAATAAGCAGTATTGTCCGCTTCAATTCTAATGGAGAAAAACATGAGTATTTACAATTACATTACGCGTACACTTATCACCGCTCTGATCGCCGTTATTCCGCTTGTCGGCATGGGGCAGGCCAGCGCCGCTGAAGACAAGACGCTCCTCACCCAGGATGCCGAAGCCGCGCTGGAATCCCTCTACAAGAACCAGCCGGAAGCCAAGGCGTTCGGAACCCAAGCCGCCGGCATCCTGGTCTTCCCGAAAATCGTCCGCGCCGGATTCATTGTCGGCGGCTCAGGCGGTGAGGGTGTTTTGTTCAAGAAAGGCAAGCCTACCGCCCACTATAGCTCCGGCAGCGCATCCGTTGGCTTGCAGGCCGGCGTGCAGTCGTTCGGCTATGCCGTTTTCTTTCTGACGAACAAGGATCTGCAGGACTTCCAGAAAAGCAATGGCTGGGACATCGGAGCCAGTCCGACGGTTGTCGTGGTCGACACCGGGGTTGCCAAGGAAATCAATACGACGACGACCAAGAAGGGAACCTTTGCCTTCGTGTTCAACCAGGAAGGCCTCATGGCAGGTCTTGCCCTGCAAGGCCAGAAGATCACCAAGATCAAGTAAAGGTAATTTACGAACGATGATTTTCCCGCCGTTCGGCGTTTGGGAAGGGGAAGGAAAGGCGAATGAACGCACAGTGAATATGGGCAACCGTCCTTCCCTTCCCGCGTTCATTCGAAGCCCACAACAACCCAGCCTTTTTCAAAAGGATTGCACATGAAACATCTATCCACCTCCGTTGCCCTTGCTGCCGCCTTGGGAGTTCTAGCGTCATTACCAGTAGCGGCAGCGCCAACCGCGGCGGATACGCCGGTCGCGATCGTTGCAGAGACGGTTCGCACCGAAGCCGAAGTGGTGTCGGTCGACGCGAAAAACCACGCCCTTACCCTGAAGCTTCCTTCCGGTGACATCGTGGACCTGCTTGTCGACAATTCCGTCAAGAATCTAGGCCAGGTCAAGGTAGGCGACGCAGTAGCTGCGGAATACCACCAGGCTTTGGCGGTCAAGCTCAAGAAGAGCCCTGGGATCCGCAGCACGACCGAAAGCAGCGACAAGGTTACGGCAGAACCCGGCCAGAAACCCGCCGCCGCGCATATCAAAGAAACCAACTTTGTTGCCGACGTCACCGACGTAGATACCGCCGCAAGCACGATCACGGTCCTGGGCGCCAAAGGCAACAGCGTCAAACTTCGTGTCAGAGATCCAAAGGTTTTAGGCGAAATCAAGAAGGGCGACCAAGTGGAAGGAAGCTATGTTCAGGCGGTAGTCGTTGCGGTGATTCCCAAGACCCCTGAAAAGAAATAGCGTTTCCGGCCGGCCGGCGTATGAATATGCTTTTGGTTTATCATGAACACCTCCAGCAAAAGAAGGAAAAGTTATGAAGAATACATTAATGATTCTGGGGATAGCCGCCGCATTGCTTGCCGGCTGTGCGGGAACGACGGGCGGCCCAGGCTCGCCTACCCAGGCGGAGTTCCCGAGTAATTCGGGATTTTTGACCGATTATTCGAGACTGCGCCCGGTCGACGGGAAGGAAGGCGTGCAACGCTACGTCGACCGCACGGTCGACTGGCGCCCCTACAGCAAGCTCTACATCGAGCCCGTGCAAATAGTCGTCTCATCGGACCCCGAGGCCTACAAGGGTGTCCAGCCCGACGTACTGAAGCGGATGGCCGATTCCTTCAAGACGGCTTTCGTTAATTCGGTAACGCCGGCCTATCAGATCGTCAATGCACCGGCGGCGGACGCCCTTCAGGTCCGCCTGGCGATCACTGAAGTGCATCCCGACAGCACGCCTCTCGGCGTAACCGATTTCATTCCGATCAAGGCGTTGTTCAACGCCGGGCGCGCAGCTGCCGGCGCGTCGCCGCGCGTCGCCGAAATCTCCGCCGAATTCGAGGCTCTGGACGGAAAGGGCCGGCAGATTGCCGCGGTCACGGCCACTCGCAAGTCGGACGAAACTTTGCCGCAGAGCGACAAAGTCACATGGAACGATCTGTCGCCCATCGTCAATTCATGGGCCAAACAGTTCCGGCAAGGACTGGATGATCTGCGCGGCGTGAAGTAAATAGCGGACCTAAGTGTCGATCAACAGGCCGGCGGCATTGTCGCCGGCCCGTTTCCGTGTTCATTCCGGCAACAGGCAAAGCCGGCCGTCACGCTCGATGACCTGCATCGGGTAATCGTACAGCGCCGATAATTTTTCTGCCGTCAGCACCTCGCGCACGGCCCCGCATTCCGTCCCCCCGTCGCCATAAATGAGCAGCACGCGGTCGCAGAAACGCCAGGCCAGCGCCGGCTCGTGCAGCACCATGGCCATGGCCGCACCGCCCTCCCGCGCCGCGTTGGCAAACAGTTCGAGCATGGCGATCTGATGTTTCAGGTCGAGATAAGCCACCGGCTCGTCGAGCAGGAATAGTTCGGGCTGCTGCGCCAGCAGCGTGGCAATAGCCAGGCGCTGGCGCTCGCCTCCCGACAGGGTCTGGATGTCGCGTTGCTCGAATTCGGCCAGGCCCACGGCCGCCAGCGCCGAACGCACGATCCGCGCGTCCTGCGCCGACTCCCAGCCCCAGCGGTCAAGGTACGGATGCCGGCCGACCAGCACCGTTTCCAGCACGGTCGAGGCAAACGCATCGCTACGCGCCTGCGGCAGCCAGCCGCGGATCAGCGCACTGCGGTGCGCGCCAAGTTCCTCGTAGCTCGCGCCTTTCAGCAGCACTTCGCCATGCTGCGGCTGGCGCAAGCCGGCCAATACCGACAGCAGCGTCGATTTGCCGGCGCCGTTGCGGCCGAGAATCGCCAGCCGTTCGCCGGCATGCAGGCTGAGATCGAGGTCGCGGCAAAAAGTCCGGGCGCCGATAGCCACACTCAATTTGCGCGTCTGCAAAAGCGGGATCGACATGACCATGTCAGCGCCTCAGGCGCGAATCGCGCGCCAGCAGGAAGAGGAACACCGGCACGCCGATCAGCGCGGTCAGCACGCCGACCGGCAACTGCTGCGGCGCAATCAGGGAACGCGCCAGCGTGTCGGCTACCACCAGCAGGCTGCCCCCGGCCAGGGCCGAGGCCGGCAGGAGCAGACGCTGATCATTGCCCACCGCCAGACGGACAAGGTGCGGCACGATCAGGCCGATAAAACCGATCGACCCCGCCTGTGTCACCGCCGCTGCCGTCGCCAGCGAGGCCACGAGATAGACGCCCCGCCGCAACCGGCCCACCTGCACGCCCAACGCCTGCGCCATGTCCGGCCCGCGGGCCAACAGATTGAGTTCACGCGCGAAAGGCAAGGCCACGATGAGCACGGCGGCCAAAACGGCCAGCGCCAGCCGCGGGCTGTTGGCCTGCGACAGATCGCCCATCAGCCAGAACAGCATGCCATGAAGCTTGTGGTCCGGCGCTATCGACAGGATCAGCGCGACCATGGCGCCACAGCCGGCAGCGACGATCACGCCGGTCAGCAGCAGGCGCGTCTGCGTCCAGCTGCCGTCGCCGTGCGCCAAGCCGAAAACCAGCAGCATGGCGGCCAACGCACCGGCAAAGGCCAGTCCGTTGATCCCCGCCACGCTCAGGCCGAAGAGGATGGCCAGGATCGCGCCGA
Organism: Propionivibrio sp.; assembly: GCA_031547245.1. Taxonomy (GTDB): domain Bacteria; phylum Pseudomonadota; class Gammaproteobacteria; order Burkholderiales; family Rhodocyclaceae; genus Propionivibrio. The sequence continues at coordinate 9,375 of JAVBSG010000203.1, read as the reverse complement.
CCCCGGCGCCGCCCGAAATGCCGAGAATATAGGGATCGGCCAGCGGATTGCGCAGCAAAACCTGCAGCAGCGCGCCGGACAAGGCCAGCAGCCCGCCGCAGGCAAAGCCGGCCAGAGCCCGCGGCAAACGCAGGCTGGCCACGACCTCGGCGGACATCTCCGAGCCCCCGCCGCCGAACAGTGCGGAAAGGACGTCGCTAAACGGGATCCGGATGCTGCCTATCGACAACGCCAGCGCGACGCTCCCCAACGCCACCGCGAAAAGGACGGCGATAATGGTGAGTGCGCGGCGGCGTGTCGGCATGGCGGCTTACTTCGACTGATAGCGTATTCCGGCAAGGGCAGTGAACCCCGGCGTGCCGAAGTCGGATACCAGCTCGTATTTTTTGTCGAACAGATTGTCGACGCGGGCAAACAGCGTCACATCCTTCGACACCCGGTAATTGGCCGTCAGGTTGAACAGCGTGTAGCCGCCCATGCGCACCTTGTTCGCCGGATCGTTGTAGCGCTTGCCGTTGCTGCTCATTTCCGCCCCAAGGTTCCAAGCGCCGGTAGTGTACTCCAAGCCCAGGTTCGCATGCTTGCGCGACCGGCGGGGCAGGATGTTGTCGGTGCCCAGATCGCGCGGATCCTGCAGGTCGACGCTGGCGCGCGCGGTAAACGGCCCGAAGAAACCCTTGTACGCCAGCGACCAGCCGGTAATGCGCGCGGTATCGACGTTCTCCGGCACGTAGAACCACGACCCCGGCGGCGTTTCCACCCACTGGATCAAGTCCTCGATGCGGTTGTGGAAATAGGTGAGCGAGGCCGTGTGCCGTGCCGTCTCGTAATGCAGGGAGATTTCCTTGTTGCGCGCGAATTCCGGTTTCAGGTCCGGGTTCCCCTGCCCAACGCCCGGAATGAACGGGTAATACAGATCGTTCATCGATGGCGCCTTGTACGCCGTACCGTATGAGGCTGAAGCGCGCCAGGCGTCGCTGAACTGGTATCCGTAGGCCGCCGATCCCGTTGTTTTGGAACCCGTTCCTGAAATGGAATCGTGCCGCAGGTTGAGCTGCCAGCGGTGCGCATCATAGGAAGCGCTCCAGCCGCCCAGCAGCGATCTGATGGTACGGTCGGTCTTGTCGTAATTCTCTGAGGCATCAACCTTCTGCTTGACCCGCTCGACAGCCAGCAGCGCATTTCCCAACGGCAGCTTGATGTCGTTCTGCCAGGAAATCTGGTCCTGGTCGGTACGCACGCTGTTGCTCTTCGTTTTGCCGGTAAAGTAATCCGAATCATCCGTTCCCCGGCCAATGCGCAGCGTGCTCTGCCAGGCCGGCAGCCAGCGGTTGCGCGAGTACAGGCTGTAGCTGCTGACCCGCTCGTCGCTCCAGTAATCGTGTGCCGCCGACGCCTTGTAGCCGCCGTCGTAGTGATTGCGCCCGTCGCTGATGAAGGTATTCAGGCCAAGCTCGTGATCCTTGCTGAAAGAATAGGCGAGGTTGCCGCTAAAGCTGCTGTCGCGGAAACCGTCCTTGTCACTGTTGTACGCGGTATTTCTCTTGTTCCGGATATTTGAAAATCCATCGGTATCGTCATAGCTCGCCTGCGCGCTGTAGCGGAAACCGTTCGCCTGCCCGCTGACGCCAGCCGACACCTTGCTGGTGTTGTAGCTGCCGTAAGCAGCCTCGGCATTGAAAGCCATCGGGCCGCTGCCCTGTTTGGTGAAAATCTGGATCACCCCGCCAATCGCTTCCGAACCATACAGAGCCGAAGCCGGCCCGCGCAGGATCTCGATGCGGTCGATCTGCGACAGCGGAATGCGCGACAGCGACGTTGTGCCGAGAGTGGCCGAATTGACGCGCATGCCATCGATCAACACCAGCGTATGCTCGCTGTTCGTTCCCCGGATGAACAGACCCATGGTACTGCCCGCCCCGCCGTTCATGGTAAATTCGATTCCCGGCTGGCGCGCCAGCAACTCCGGCAAAGTGCTCTGACCCGCCGCCTCGATTTCCTCGCGCGGGATCACCGACACATCGGACAGCAGTTCATTCATGCGTTGCGGCTGACGGCTGGCCGTTACGACGATGGGGTCATCGGAGGATTCGGCAGCAAAGACAGGGAAAGCGGCCGCCAGCGCCAGTGCTCCTGCTGTCAGGGAACTTCGTGGATTCATTTCTATTTCTCCCTCGCGCCGGCAAGCGTCCCCGCACGCCGGCAAACAAAAAAACCGGAAGAACACAGGGAGAAGACGTGAACAATACAATATCCGGATTGCCCATCTCGTGTCCGCCACCCCGCAGCACTTCCATCCAATTGCGCACAGGCCGGTATCCGGGCTCGCAAGTCCTGATAGCATCGCCTTCCCAGGCATTCGCCCAGTGGCGTGTCGATGCATCCACACTTGCTTACCGTTGCGGGGGCAGCACAGGCATTGCGCCGTTGAAGCGCGCACCTGTTTCCCGTTTAACCGCGGCAGAGAATCTGCTTGGCGGCACCTTGTACGTCATTCCCGTCTTATTAATTCAACGGAGGGCGGAATTATACCCTAGGGCCATTTGTCTGACTGGACATATATTTATCGGTTTTCCACACTGGGAAGCGCTATAGAATGATTCATGGCTGTCGCGCCTGGTCAGCCGGGAGAATTGCGGCAAGGCAAGTCGCAGGACTTTCCCCAAAAAGCAACGCTTTACATTCAAAACAAACGCTTACCCCTTGACTTTATTTCATTTTTGCAACTATAGTCACCTCATGATAAATGAACTCAACGCGCTCGAAAGCAAAATTGCCCAAGTCGCGTCGCTGTGTCGCATTCTGCGTGCCGAAAACAATCAGCTCAGGCAGCAGCTCGTTGCCGCCGAAGCTGAAAAGAAAAACCTCGAGGAGCGCATGGACAACGCGCGCAACCGGCTGGAGCAGCTCGCACGGCAGTTACCGGAAACCAAGGCCAGCGCCTGACTACGTTCATGCCCAAAGAAACCAACTATCTTGACATTACGCTGCTCGGCAAGGAATACCGGGTAGCGTGCCCATCTGAGGAACGGGATGCGCTATTGGCTGCCGTTACCTTCGTCGACGGGAAAATGCACGAAATCGCCGAGAAAACACGGAGTAACGTTTCCGAGCGCATTGCCGTCATGGCCGCCCTGAATATCGCCCACGAATTTCTGGCGCAGAACCACTCGTCGGATGATATCCAACTTTCGGCACATCGTTCCGAAACAGGGGTAGACATTGATGCTGCAAAGCGTAGAATCCTTTTCATGGAAGCACAACTTGATGCGATCCTCTCGCCTCAAGACAAGTTGATCTGAGCTTCCACCGGTTGTTCCCTGCGGTGTTCGTCAAGGCCATAGATTCCTTGAACCAATGCTGAATGGCATCGGTTGCTGACCTTAGAAACTGCTGTTGTGCACGCCCCTTTGCCGGGTGGGCCTGATGCGGAAGGAAGGCTACCTCCTCTGGACCACGGTTCAGGATGCCGGCCTAACGGCACAGGCGGGGACTTTATTCGACGGCCTGGGAAAGCAAAACTTTCCAGGCCGTTTTCTTTGAGGCCCGCGCCACAAGACTTTTGTTCTCCGCCCTTTGGGAACTTGCCTCAAGCCCCTCTGCCCAATCAAGAATTCCATGATCGAATGACAACCATGCTGCGCTTCGACAACCGCCTGCTGCGTGAATTGCCTGGAGATACCGATACGCGTAACCATCCGCGCCAGGTTTCTGGCGCCTTGTGGTCGCCGGTAGCGCCCACCCCGGTCGAAGCGCCGAAACTCCTGGCCTGGTCACGCGAAACGGCGGAGCTGCTGGATATCGGCGAACATGAACGCAACTCCCCCGAATGGCTCGCCGCGCTGGCCGGCAACGGAACGCTGCCGGGAATGGCGACTTATGCCACCTGTTATGGCGGGCACCAGTTCGGCTCCTGGGCGCGCCAGCTCGGCGACGGGCGCGCCATTTTCCTGGGCGAGGCCGTCAATCGCGCCGGCCGGCGCTTCGAAATCCAGCTCAAGGGAGCAGGGCCGACGCCTTATGCCCGAACCGCCGACGGACGCGCCGTGCTGCGCTCCTCGATCCGCGAATTCCTGTGCAGCGAGGCCATGCACCACCTGGGCGTTCCGACGACGCGCGCGCTGGCGCTCGTCGCCACGGGAGAGTCCGTCGTCCGCGACATGTTCTACGATGGCCGTCCGGTCGCCGAGCCCGGCGCGATCGTCTGCCGTGTCGCCCCCTCCTTCACCCGCTTCGGGCACTTTGAGCTGCCCGCATCGCGCGGCGACCAGGCGCTGCTCCGGCAATTCGTCGACTTCACCCTGGCCCGCGACTTTCCCGAAATCACCGGCGATCCAAACGAACGGCTGGCCCGCTGGTTCACCGAAATCTGCGAACACACGGCCCGCCTGATCGTGCACTGGATGCGCGTCGGTTTCGTCCATGGCGTGATGAACACCGACAATATGTCGATCCTCGGACTGACCATCGACTACGGCCCCTACGGCTGGCTGGAGAACTTCGACCCGGCGTGGACGCCGAACACCACCGATGCCGCCGGCCGCCGCTACTGCTTTGCCCGCCAGCCGGAAATCGCCCGCTGGAATCTCGAACGCCTGGCTGGGGCGCTGCTTTCCACCATGCCCGATCCGGCAATGCTGGAAGCGGGGCTGGGCGCATTCCACACTACGTATTCGCAGGAATTTCAGCATACCGTCGCCAACAAGTTCGGTTTCATAGACTGGCGCGACGACGACGAACAGCTCATCGGGCACGCCTTCGAACTGATGCAGCGCGCCGAAGTTGACATGACGTTGTTTTTCCGCGCCCTGGCTGACGTCGATCCACACGCTCCATCGCTGGCGGTGTTGCAGAATGCCTTCTACTCCCGCGAGAAATATGCCGCCTGCGCCGCGGACTTTACTGTCTGGCTCGAGCGCTGGACCAGCCGAACACTTTCCGATGGGGAAGATAATTCGCGCCGCCAAAAACGCATGAACGCCGTCAATCCACTTTATGTACTCCGCAATTATCTGGCTCAACAGGCCATCGAACGCGCGGAACAGGGCGACACGGCAATGATTCACGAACTGCTCGAAGTCATGCGCCGCCCCTACGAAGTACAACCCGGGAGGGAGCGATTCGCCGAAAAACGTCCGGAATGGGCAAAAAACATGGCGGGCTGCTCGATGCTCTCGTGCAGCTCCTGAAATTTATTGGATTAGAATGGAAACCTCAGACAGCATTACGCCCCAGGGAGAAAAAATGCCTTACACGCCCGAACTGGTTCATGAACTCAACACCCTGATCCGCTTCGACCTCGGCACCAACCAGCAGGGAATCAAGGTGCACAAAACTGCCGACGCGGCCATCCGGGCTGCCGTGCAACGGCTACACGCCAAGGGCCTGGTCACGCAGATCGACGGCGGCTATCTGACGAGCCTCGGCCGCGAAGCTGCCGAACACGCGCAGGCCATGCTCGGCATTCTGACGGCCGGCCTCGCCGCATCGATTACTGACGAGCCGCAGCCAACGACTTGAGGAACTCGTCGGCTTTCTGGAAGCCGACGACGCGCACGCCTGTCACTTCTTTTCCGGAAGCGTCGAAAAAGAGGATGCCAGGCGGCCCGAAAAGCTGGAACCGAGCCAGCAGTTCCTTGTCCTCCGGCGAGTTGGCCGTCACGTCCGCCTGCAGCAGCAGCCAGCCCGATAGCTTCTCCTGCACGCGTGCGTCCGAAAAAGTGAAACGCTCCATTTCCTTGCACGACACGCACCAGTCGGCATAAAAATCGAGCATCACCGGCTTGTCGGCCGTCGCCATGCGGCTTTCGAGTTCGGCTAGCGAGCGGACCCGCTCGAAAGCCGGAGAATGAACCTCGCCGCCGGGCGACATCAGCCCCGACAAGGGGCGCCATGGATCCCTCGCCCCCGACAGCGCTCCGGCCAGCATCGCCGCCCCCAGCAGCAGCATGACGACGCCGACGGCCTTGCCGGACCGCTGCCATTTCCCGGCGTGCGGCGGCAGCGAATCGAGCGCCCGCAGGAACACGGCCGGAACAATCAGCAACAGCGCCCAGCCAAACATCTGCATTGTCGCGGAAAGGAGCGGACTGACTATCCAGAGGGCGCTGGCCAACAGGATGACACCGAAAACTTTGTTAACGGCAGCCATCCAGGGACCGGTTTTCGGCAGCAGCGCTCCGGCGGAGAACCCGACGATCAATAATGGCACGCCCATGCCCAGCGCCATGCAGAACAAGGCCAGACCGCCAAGCCAGGCATTGCCGGTGCTGCCGATGTAGAGCAGCGCCCCGGCCAGCGGCGCCGCCACGCACGGCCCGACGATCAAGGCCGAGAGAGCGCCCATGAGCGCAACGCCCGGCACCGCCCCGCCCCGGATGTGCGACGCTCCCTCCGAGACCCGGCTTTGCAGGAAGGACGGCAATTGCAGTTCATACACCCCGAACATCGAGAGCGCCAGCACCACGAAAAGCAGCGCGAAACCGCCCAGCACCCAGGCGTTCTGCAAAGCGTTGGCAATCATGGTGCCCGATAGCCCGGCGGCCACGCCCGCGGCGGCGTAGGTCACGGCCATGCCGAAAACGTAAGCCAGCGACAATGAGAACGCCCGGCCGCGCGTCACGCCCTGCCCACCGCGCCCGGAACCGACGATGATGCCCGACAGGATGGGGATCATCGGAAACGTACAGGGCGTCAGCGACAGCAGCAGGCCGAAACCGAAAAAGCAGGCCGCCGCCCACCACAGCGACTCGCTTTCAAGCAGACTGGCGATCCGCCCGGATTCATCGTGCCTAACAACCGGCAGTTGTGTAGCCGGCATGGAAGAAGGATCGGGCAGTTCGACACTGAGCTTTTTCTCCTGCGGCGGATAACAAAGCCCGGCCTCGGCGCAGCCTTGCGAAAAGATTCGCAGGGTCAGCGGCATGGCGCCCGAACTGATGCGCTCCACCGGCAGGCGAATCGCCACTTCGTGGTAATACACCTCGACCATGCCGAAGTTTTCGTCTTTCTTTTCCTTGCCACGGGGGAACACCGCAGGCCCCAGTTCGACTGTGTCGGACACGACGGCAAAGCGGAACTTGTCGCGGTAAAGGTAATACCCCTCGGCAATGTCGAAGCGCACTTCGACCGTCTGCCCGTCGAGCGCGGTTACAGAAGGCCGGAATGCCAGGTCGGGACCCAGCAGCGCCTGCGCTCCCGCCAGAGAGGACGCCAGCCACAACAGAACGAAACAGAAAACCCGTCTCATGCGCACGCCCCGCCGCCTTCCCCGGTTTCTTCAGCAATCCAGGACAGGTAGGCCGGAAGCCCTCCGGCTATCGGCATGGCAATGATCTCGGGAAGCTCGTAAGGGTGCCGCTCCCGTATCGCTGCCTCCAGCGCCGGGTAGCGCTCCTCTGTCGTCTTGATCAGCAGCGGCACTTCTTCAGCCGATTCGACCTTTTCTTTCCAGCGATACACCGAACGGCAAGGCGACAGGATGTTGACGCAGGCCGCCAGGCGGCTTTCGACGAGGTAGTGCGCCAGTGCGTCGGCAGCATTCCGGTCGGGCAGATTGGTCAGGACGAGCAGGGCGTTCATTATTGCAGGGAGGCAATTTCCGCAGAGAAAGGTTCTATATTAGCAAGGCATAGGCAAAATCGTTGCCTGCCTACTCGTCCCTCAAAAAACAAAACCGCCCGCAGGCGGCTTTGTCCTTGCTCGCTGAACCGATCAGCAGCCTTTTTTCTTCGGATCCTCGCACAGCTCCAACAGCACGCCGTGGGTCGATTTCGGGTGCAGGAAGGCAATATCGAGGCCCTCGGCCCCCTTGCGCGGCGCCTTGTCGATCAGTTGCACGCCCTTGCCGGCCAGCTCGTCCAGGTTTTCCTGCAAACCTTCGGCGGCGAACGCGATGTGCTGGATGCCCTCGCCTTTCTTTTCGATGAACTTGCCGATCGGGCCTTCCGGGTCAGTCGACTCAAGGAGTTCGACCTTCGACTGGCCGATCTTGAAGAAGGCCGTGCGGACTTTCTGCTCTTTCACTTCCTCGATCGAATAGCACTTCGTGCCCAGCAGCTTTTCCCAGAAAGGAATGGACTCCTCCAGGCTTTTGACAGCGACGCCGATATGCTCGATATGTGTAACGTTCATGGCAACTTTCCTTCTACAGTAAGTAACGGAATAACGAAACGGATCAAATGGACAGGGCGATTATCCAACAAAACGCAACGGCGCGCGCCTTTTCTGCGGAAACCCGCAAGCAGCCGCGTTTTTTTCGCCGCAATCAGGAATTTTTCCGGAAGGCCCAGAGCAACATGGCGATCCCGGCCAGAACCATCGGCAGAGACAGCCACTGTCCCATGCTGACAACCTCGGACAAGCCGAAGATCCCGGCATCCGGCGTCCGGAAGTATTCCGCTGCGAAACGCAGTACGCCATAGCCGACGAGGAACGCACCGGATACCGCGCCGCGCGGCCGGTCCTTGCTCGAAAAGACCCAGAGGATCACGAACAGCAGCACGCCTTCCAACCCGGCCTGGTAGAGCTGCGAAGGATGCCTGGGCAGCTTGTCGACGTGGGGGAAAACCATGGCCCACGGCAGCGACGGATCGGCCACCCGCCCCCACAGTTCGCCGTTGATGAAATTGCCGATGCGCCCGGTGGCGAGTCCAAGCGGCACGAGCGGCGCAACGAAATCCATGACGTCCAGCCAGTTCCGCCCGCTTTTGTGCACATACCAGGCCATGGCCAGCAGCACGCCTAGGAAACCGCCATGGAAGGACATGCCGCCGTGCCAGACGGCGAAGATTTCCAGCGGATGCTGGAAATAGTAAGCCGGTTCATAAAACAGCACCTGCCCGAGGCGGCCGCCCGCTATGACGCCGATCACACCGTAAAAAAGCAGATCGTCGAGTTCCGCCACCTCCCAGCCATCGCGGATCAGCTTGGGGTGCGTCTGGATGCGCCACCTGCCCAGCCCCCAGAACTGCAGGAAGGCCAGCAAATACATCAGCCCGTACCAGCGGATGGCCAGCGGACCGATCTGCAGCGCAATCGGGTCAATTTTCGGATAAATCAGCATAAGGTTTTTCCACTGGGCAAACCGGCCCGCATCCGGCGGAGAATCCGGAGAAAAGCCGCCGGGATATCGCGCCCGACTACACCTTTTCCCGAAATGCTCTAGAATTGTGCTGATTATATCGCCACCGTTCCTGCCCGCCGTTCCCGGCCTTTTGTTTTGGAGATTTTCATGCCCGACTATCGCTCCCGTACTTCCACCCACGGCCGCAACATGGCCGGCGCCCGTGCGCTGTGGCGCGCCACCGGCATGAAGGACGGCGATTTCGACAAACCCATCATCGCCGTGGTCAACTCCTTCACCCAATTCGTGCC
>JAVBSG010000115.1:0-5576 GCA_031547245.1 Propionivibrio sp. | reverse complement strand
GAACAAACCCCGGCAGAAGGGGATTGCTTCCACGAATTCCCAGATCAGGTCAATCCGGACCAACGATGCCGACGTTTGGTTCCAGCCGGAAGCGGCGCTATTTTACAGTCGACTTCCCCAGGAAAAAACAAGTTTTTTGTTTTCGGTAAAGTCGCTGTAAACCATGGCCTGCATGGGCTTGGCAAGAGGGAGCTGCTACGGCGTTTATGCGGCCTTCACACGGCGGCGGCATGCGCGGCGGCTTGCTGCCCGGCGGGTGGTTCGGCAATTTCGGCAAGCGCTTTGCCTTCGGAGTCCAACAGGACGAATGCGGAGCGCAGCTCCGGGGGGATGCTTACCGGGCGGCTGTTTTTCAGGCTGACGAAAACCCATTGCGTCGCCGCACGCGCCAAAGCCTGGCTGTCGTCGGCACGGCGGAAAAGCGTCCGCCGCAGCGAGGTGCGCGAGCTCATGTTCTCGACCCAGGTGCAGATCAGGATGTCTTCGCCGAGCAGAGCGGGCCGCAGATATTCGATGAAGTGCGATTTGACGTACCAGGATGCGCCCTGTTCGAGGTAGCGGTCCATGGGCCATCCCTGCAGGCCGGAATGTTCGATGGCGATTTCCTGCATCCAGCGCAGGTACTCCTGGTTATTGACGTGGCCGTGGATGTCGATCGCATCGTTGCCGACGGGGATGATTTTTGTGTGTACGGCGGGCATGGGTTCTCCTGGGCGGGCGATTCAGTCGCTCCATCCGCCCCAGTTGATGTGTTCCGGGGAGGGTGCCATGGCATCGACGGGATAGCGGCAAAGCCCCGGATAGAGGCGGCTCCAGAGCATGGCCACGAGAACCAGGCTGCCGATGCCGAGCAGCACCGGCTGGAAGAGCATCGACCAGTCTCCGTGCGCGTGCACCATCAGGATCGGATTGGCGCCGGCCGGGGGATGAACCGTCCGGGTCAGCAGCATCAGGCCGAGCGCCAGGGTCTGCGCCAGCACATACACCCATAGCGCTTCGCCGAAGGCCTGGTAGCAGGCGATGCCGATCAGCGCAGCGCCCAGGTGCCCGCCGAATACCGAGCGCGGCTGGACGGCCGGAGCGCGGGTGAAGCCGAAAAGGAAGACGGCGGTGCCGCCCAGGGAGGCAAGCAGGAGCGGCGAATGGTCGGTGCCCGTGACGGAAAGCGTCACGCCGATGCCGACGGCCATGCCCAGCAGGCACCAGAGGAACCGGAACGATGAACGACGATGCATGGGAGAGCGGTCATGAAAGCGAAACCGGATTATCGCTCACCCGCGGCGCCGGCGGAACCATATCCCCGCCCTGGCCATCGCGAAAATTTGCTGCGGCCCCGCTCGCGGCCTGGCCCGGCTCTTCCTGTTTCGGCCCATGGATACAGGGGCGATAGTCCTACAAAAAAAACATGGTCCGGCGATAGCGGCTGCGCCGGACATTCCACAGACTGCAAGGGGCCGGGGGACGGGGCTCTCGCGGTTGGGGAAAGGCCCCGGGGCAGCCTGGAGGCGCGTGTTGAAAATTATTGACAGGCACCCGGAAGGCCATGATACTTTGGAGCGCTTGATCGGGGTTTTAGCGATCCCCGACAGTCAATAATGCCGACCCGCCGGAAAAGGCGGAATTTCAAGGAGGTTCAATCATGAATGTACGCAAGACGCTGGTGCGTGCCGCACTGGCTCTCTGTTTCGCTGTGCCTTTCGCCGCCATGGCGCAGGCGCCCGCACCCGCCAAATATCACATCGGCATTGTCACGGGCACGGTCAGCCAAAGCGAGGACGAACTGCGCGGCGCCGAGGCCATGATCAAGGAGTACGGCGACGTCAAGGACGGCGGCATGATCCAGCACCTGACCTATCCGAACAACTTCAGCGCCGAACAGGAAACCACCATTTCCCAGATCGTCTCGCTGGCCAACGATCCGAAGATGAAGGCGATCGTCATGAACCAGGCCGTCCCGGGGGCGACCGAAGGCTTCCGCCGCGTCCGCGAAATCCGGCCCGACATCCTCCTGCTGGCCGGCGTGCCGCAGGAAGACCCGCTGGTTATCGGCAAGGTGGCCGACCTCGTGATGCGCAACGACTTCGTTTCGGCGGGCTATCGCGTCGTCTGGGCCTCCAAGCAGCTGGGCGCCAAGACCTTCGTGCACATCTCCTTCCCGCGCCACATGAGCATCGAGACGCTGACCCGCCGCCGCATGATTTTCGAGCAGGCCTGCAAGGATCTCGGCGTCCAGTTCGTGTTCGAGACCGCTCCCGATCCGCTGAGCGACGTCGGCGTCGTCGGCGCCCAGCAGTTCATGCTGGAAAACGTGCCGAAGTGGGTGAAGAAGTATGGCAAGGAAACCTCCTTCTACGCGACCAACGACGCGCATACCGAGCCGCTGATCCGCCAGATCGCGGAATACGGCGGCATCTTCGTCGAAGCCAGCCTGCCGTCGCCGCTGCTCGGCTACCCGGGCGCGCTCGGCATCGATCTGAAGGCCGAGAAGGGCGACTTCCAGGCCATCATGAAGAAGATCGAGGACGTCGTCGTATCGAAGAATGCCGGCGGCCGGCTTGGCACCTGGTCCTATTCCTTCCCGTACAGCGCCTCGGTCGGTTTGACCCAGCACGCCATCAACGTCATCGAGGGCAAGTCCAAGATGACGAACATGAAGGACGTCCTGCAGGCGTTCGGCAAATACACGCCGGGCTCGAAATGGGCGGGGTCCTACTATGTTGACGGCTCGACGGGCGTGAAGCTCAACAACTACGTCATGCTGCTCCAGGATACCTACATCTTCGGAAAGGGCTACATCCACTCCGCTGACCTGGATGTCCCCGATAAATACCTCAAGATTTCTTCCGGTTTGCAGAAGAAATAAGCGGGTCGCCAATGCAATGTGCCGGGCATGGAAACCAAACCCCTTGGTTTCTCCGCCCGGCGGTCTTATATTCAGCGGAAAACTGTAATGGATTCAGCAGAGCCTATTCTGAGCTTGCGCGGAATCGGTAAGGAATTCTATGGCAACCGGGTGTTGTCGGATGTTTCCTTCGATGTGGCGGCGGGCGAAATCATAGGGCTGGTGGGAGAAAACGGCGCGGGGAAATCCACGCTCATGAAGATTCTCTTCTCCATGCCGGAAATACACGAAACCGGGGGCTTCGAAGGCTCGATCCTTTTCGAGGGCAAGGAGGCCCGCTTCAAAAGCCCGTTCGATGCGCTGGATGCCGGAATCGGCATGGTGCACCAGGAGTTTTCGCTGATCCCGGGATTTACGACGACGGAGAATATTCTTCTCAACCGGGAGTCGCTGAGGAAATCGGTGTTGACCGATATTTTCAGTCCGCGCATCAGCATGCTGGACCGCGGAACGATGGCGGCGCGTTCGAAAAAGGCGATCGACAAGCTGGGCGTGGCGCTGGCGCCCGACATGCTCGTCAAGGAAATGCCGGTGGGGCACAAGCAATTCACGGAGATCGCCCGCGAGCTGTGCCGCGAGAACGTCAAGCTGATCGTTCTCGACGAGCCGACCGCCGTATTGACCGAGAGCGAAGCCGAGGTGCTGTTGGCGTCGCTGCGCACCCTGGCCTCCGAGGGGATCGCCATCGTTTTCATTTCACACCGCCTGCGCGAGGTCGTCGAATTGTGCGACCGCGTCGTGGTGCTGCGGGATGGACGCAAAATAGAGGATTTCGCGGCCAAGGGGTCGTCGACCAAATCGATCGCTTCGCTGATGGTCGGGCGTTCGGTTGACGCCCAGGAAAAGACCGGCGCTGAAGTGCGCGAAACGGCCGATGACGGGTCGGAATCGGCGCTGATGGTCGAAGGCTTGTGGGTCGATATGCCGGGCGAGACGGTGCGCAACGTCAATCTCTCGGTGCGCAAAGGCGAGATTTTCGGCATCGGCGGGCTTGCCGGCCAGGGCAAGCTGGGCATTCCCAACGGCATCATGGGGCTGTCGCCCGCGGGCGGCTCGGTGAAGATGCACGGTAAACCCGTGCCGCTCAACTCGCCGCGGGCCGTGCTCGAACGGGGAATGGCTTTCGTTTCCGAGGACCGCCGCGGCGTCGGGCTGTTGCTCGACGAGGGCATCGACTGGAATATCGCGTTCTCGGCCATGCAGGTGCAGGGCAAGTTCTTGAAGCCGATACTCGGCGGGCTGTTCCAGTGGCGCTCCGATGAGGAAATGGTCAATCTGGCCAAGGAATACATCCGTCTGCTCGAGATCAAATGCACCGGCCCCACCCAGCGCGCCGGCAACCTGTCCGGCGGTAACCAGCAGAAGGTCTGCCTGGCCAAGGCGTTCGCGCTCAAACCGGACATTCTCTTCGTTTCGGAACCCACGCGCGGCATCGACATCGGCGCCAAGCTCGTGGTTCTGGAAACGCTCAAGAAGTACAACCGCGAGTACGGCACGACCATCGTCATGGTGTCCAGCGAGCTGGAGGAGCTGCGCTCCATCTGCCACCGCATCGCCATCGTTTATGAAGGCCGTATCGAAGGGATTCTTCCCCATACTGCGCCGATCGAAGAATTCGGCATTCTCATGGCCGGAGCCGATAAGGACGAAAGCCCCGCGGCGTCGGGCGGGAGGAGCCAATAATGGAGAGCATCAAGCGTTTTGTGGCCGATTTCGGCCTGCCCCGGGTCATCATCACGCTGTATCTGCTGGGGCTTTTCCTGGCCGCGCCGCTGGTGGGCGTCAGCCTTCCCGCCTCGATTTCCGACACGTTCATCCGCGTCGGCATGAACGGCATCATGGTGCTGGCGCTGGTGCCGATGATCCAGTCCGGCTGCGGCCTGAACTTCGGCCTTTCGCTCGGCGTCATTGCCGGCCTGCTGGGGGCGACCATCAGCATCGAGCTGGGCTATGTCGGCGCCTGGGGGTTTAGCGCCGCCATCATCATCTCGCAAGTGTTCGGCGCCGTTTTCGGCTACGGCTACGGCAAGCTGCTGAACCGCGTCAAGGGCGGCGAGATGATGATCTCCACCTACGTCGGTTTCTCGTCGGTCATGATCATGTCGATCGCCTGGCTGGTCCTGCCTTACAAGAGCCCGACGATGATCTGGGGATACGGCGGCGAGGGGCTGCGCACGACCATTTCCGTCGAAGGTTTCTGGCGGCACATCCTGGACGATTTCTGGGCGATCCACATCGGCGACTTCAAGTTTCCGACGGGCGCCATGCTGGTGTTCCTGTTCGTTTCCTTCCTGATCTGGGTTTTCTTCCACCTGAAGATAGGCACGGCCATGACGGCCGTGGGATCGAATCCGACCTATGCCCGCGCCTCCGGAATCAACGTCGACCGCATGCGCACCACCAGCGTGATCATTTCCACCATGCTCGGCGCGCTCGGCATCGTCGTGTTCCAGCAGAGCTTCGGCTTCATCCAGCTTTACGAGGGGCCGCTCTACATGGCGTTCCCGGCCGTGGCGGCCATCCTGATCGGCGGCGCCGGGGTCAACAAGGCGACGCTGACCAACGTGTTCATCGGCGCGGCGCTCTACCAGGGCATCCTGACCATGACGCCGTCGATCTTCAACGCGGTGCTCAAGGTGGACATGTCCGACGTCATCCGCATCATCGTTTCCAA
>JAVBSG010000194.1:0-7995 GCA_031547245.1 Propionivibrio sp. | reverse complement strand
GCTCGAAAGCCGTACGGACCATCTGCAGCATGAGATCCGCCAGACCTTCGCCACGGCCTTTCCGGGCACGCCGATCGTCGACCCCATCATGCAGTGGGAGAGCAAGCAGCGCGAAGCGCGGCAAGGACAGGGCGACGCCTTGGATGCCATGACGTATCTGGCGGCCCGCCTCAATATCCCGCTCCATCCCCGCCGCATCGAAGCCGGCGATGGTTTTGTCCGCCTGGTGCTGACCGACAGCGAATTCGCACAATTCAAGACCCAGCTCGAAGCGGCCGGAAAACCTGAAACCGCTCCGGCCGAATCTGGCCTGATCGCACTGACCTACCGCCTCGGACAATCGCCACGATGACGAAACTCGCCATGCCCATGCAAGCAAGAATCCTTCAGTGGTGGCAGGCCCGCTCCAACCGGGAGCGTACGATTCTGCTGGCATGGGGTGCCGTAGTCGCCCTATTGCTGATGTGGTTCGGCGTGGTCGCGCCGCTCAACCAGCGCATAGCCACTCTTGAAAAACGTATCCCCGAGTTGGAAACCCAGCTTAACCGGATGCGCGCACAACCGACCGGATCGCCGAGCGCCGCCCGCCCGGCGGGAACGGTGGACGGCGACCTGCGCAGCACACTCTACGGCTGGCTGGCTGAGCGCAAGCTCAGCGCCGAGTTGCGCACGCTGAGCAGTTCACGGGTCGAAATGCGCTTGCCGGAGCTGCCCGCCAAGGAAGCGCTCGACGTGCTTGACGCCCTGCGCCAGGAGTACGGCACACGTATCGCGGTAGTGAATCTCAGAGGCAATGCCGAACCGGGCAGCGCCGTGCGGATCGTTGCCGAGCTGGAGCGGACGCCATGAAGAAGTTTTTTCGCCCCGGCCGGCGCACCGTGGTCTTTGCCGCCGTCGTGTTCATCCTGGCCATGCTGGCCCGCATGCCGGCCAGTCTCGTCACCCTGGCACTGCCGCAGGAAATTCGTCTCCAGAACGTCGAAGGGACGCTCTGGAACGGCAAGGCGTCGGCAGCCGGCATCAACGGCATGCTGGTCCAGGAACGGCTCGCCTGGCAATTCAGGCCGCAGGCACTGTTGAGCGCCCGGCTTCAATGGGATGTCAGCGGCCGGTTCGCCGATCGGAACAGCCGTCTCGCCGCAATTTTGGGTGCAGGAGGCATAGTGTTCAGCGGTGCCGACATTACCCTCCCGCTTGAACCTTTGGCCACACTGGACCCCAAACTCAAACCGCTGCAGTTGGGCGCCGTGTTGCGCGCCACGGCGAAAACCATAGCGCCCGGAAACCGGTGGGATGCGGCGGTAACGATCGAACGGCTGTTTTCGGCCCTGGCGCCGCAAGGCGAACTGGGAAATTATCGACTGGATCTGCGCGGCGAACCGGGAGGCAAAGGCACGTGGCAGTTGGCCACGGTCTCCGGCGTACTCCAGGCCAAGGGCTCGGGCACGTTCGACGCGCAGCAGTCCGTCGGCAAAGGGCAGATCACGCTGGTTCCGCAAAACCAGATGCCTGGGTTAACTCCAGCCCTATCGGCACTACCCAAAGCGGGCGAAGGCTACCAAATTGCATTTTAATTGCCGCATTGCCGTCCTTAAACCCAAAAATTCACGCAATCCCTGGCATCCGAAGATCGATGTCGATAACATGGCATGGTTGAAACTCAGGAAAAACGGAAAGACACGAAAGCGGACCACGAAAAGGACGCGTCCGTGCGCAGGGAGAGTAAAGCCAACAATCTCCACTCCGTTTTCGGAAATGGCGGCATTCAAGAATTTGTCCGGATATTTTTCAGCATTCCTTACAGGAGGAAAATCATGAAAATCGGGAATCGAATGAAGAAAATGAGAGGTTTGGCCGTCACCGGCAGTCTGGCGGTTATCGCCACGGTACTGGCGAGCTGCGGCGGTGGAGGCGGTGGTGGCGGGGGCAGCGGGCCCAGCCCCGAGGGAAACGCATGTACCGACTTGCTGACGAAATTCACCATGGCCGGCGTCACGCTCACGAAAGCGGAAGTCGTCGCCGCCACATCCGACTTTACGGGCGTCGGCCCCAGCGGCAACGCGGAGCACACCGGCCCCATGCCGGACCATTGCGTGGTCAACGGCAAGGCCGATGCACGCACCGGCGATGACGGCAAGAGCTACGCCGTCGGCTTCGAGGTCCGGATGCCGACGGCGGGCTGGAACGGCCGCTTCTTTTTCCAGGGCGGCGGCGGAGTCAACGGGTTCGTCGCCACGGCCTACGGCAACCTGCGCGGTAACCTCGTCGACGATAACGGCATTCCCACGGACAACGCGCTCAACCGCGGCTTCGCCGTCGCCACCACGGACGGCGGCCATGAAGCCGTATCCGGCACGGATGCGCAGAATCAGGTCCTGTTCGGCCAGGACCCGCAAGCCCGCCTGGATTACGGCTATAACGCCGTCGCCAGGACGACCACCATTGCCAAGGCGCTCGTCGCCAAACGTTATGGCGAAACCGCCAACCGTTCCTATTTTGTCGGCTGTTCCAACGGGGGACGCGACGCCATGGTCGCCTCGCAACGCTTGCCTAATGAATTTGACGGCGTATTCGCCCTCAACCCGGGGTTCCAGTTGCCCAAGGCCGCCGTCAACCAGGCTTGGGACACGCAGCAACTCAACCGCATCAGCCCCAGGATCTACGATGCCTTCACGCAGACCGACCTCGATTACGTCGCGAAGGCAATCCTGGACCGTTGCGACCCGTTGGATGGCGCCACCGACGGTTTGATCCAGGATCAAACCCAATGCATGAGCGCATTCAGGCCAAGCATTGATCTGGCGATATGCTCGACCCCCAATGGCACTTGCATATCCTCGAACCAGAGAGATGCGCTCATCGCCATGTTCGAGGGTGCCAAGGATATGTATGGCAAAGACCTGTATGCCACCTTCCCATGGGATGCCGGCGTCAACTACCGGGATTGGCGCAGTTGGAAAATGGGCCGGGCCGACGTGGCGATATCCGGCGCCGCCAACGGCGCAAGCCAGGCGATCTCCATCGGCGCGCACTCGCTGCCGGCCGTTTTCATGTCGCCCAGCAACATCATCACGGGCGATACCGTTACCGGCGGTTCCGCGAACGCTCTGGCGTTCATGCTGTCCGTCAGGACGAGGCAGAACACGGTAGGCACCGTCGATCCCGATCTGATCTACGCCACTTCCGGCATCTACACGACGCCGTCTATGAGCAAGACGGAACGCGGCGTCGGCTTCATGCCGGGCAACAGCCTCGATTACAACACGTTCCGCGACCGCGGTTCGAAGCTGATCGTCGCGCACGGCACCAGCGATCCGGTGTTCTCGTCCAATGACACGAGAAACTGGTATGTCGACTTGAACAACGCTTATTACGGCAATGCGCCGGCCTTTGCGCGCTATTTCCCGATACCGGGGATGAACCATTGCTCCGGCGGCCCGGCGACCGACAAATTCGACATGGTCACGGCGCTGGTCAACTGGGTCGAGCGGGGCGAAGCTCCGGATTCCGTCTCCGCTTCGTCGCGTAAACAGGACTACCTGTACACGACCGCGAACTTCTGGGCATCCTACAAGCCTGCTTCGCTGATCGCATCGGGCATCACACGCCCGCTTTGCGCTTACCCGAAACAGGCCAGGAGTACGGATAACGGAGCCACGTGGACCTGCCAGTAAGTAGTGAATGACCTGCGGCACGGGCAGCCTGACGCCATTGTTGGCGCGAAGGCCGCCCTGCCGGCTTTGACACAATAGCGGTTTCTGAAGCGAGAAAAGCCTTGCCCGAGTTTCGTTACACAGCACTGCCGCTCTCCGGCGGACGCCCTGTTCAGGGTACCCTGGAAGCGGAGAGCGCCCGCCATCTTAGAAGTCTGCTGCGCGAGCGCGGGTTGCTGGTTTCCAACGTAACGATGGAGAAAACCAGCGCCTCGGAGCGTGCCCGCCTGCGTCTGGCCAACTCGGTGCTGACCAGCTTCTCCCGACAGTTCTCAGCCTTGCTCGACGCCGGCCTGACCGTAGACGATTCGCTCAACATTCTCGCCGAACAGTCCGACAACGAGCGCGAAAAGCGGCTGATCGCCATGCTGCGTGACGATATCGCCTCGGGACTTTCGCTCTCGGCGGCCTTGTCCAAGCTGCCGCGCGCTTTCCCCGCCTTCTACCCCACCCTGATCAAGGCGGGCGAAGAATCCGGAAAATTGCCGGGCGTCATGCAACGCCTCGCCGTCTACCTCGAAGAACGGGCGGAACTCATTTCCCGCGTCGCCCTGGCCTTCATCTATCCCGCCGTCGTTTTCTGCGTTTCCGCCCTCGTCGTGATCGGCATGCTCACCTGGGTCGTGCCGCAGATGGTGCAGGTGTTTCAGGGCGCGAAGCAAACGCTGCCCCTGCTGACGCGCATCCTGCTGGCCATCAGCGATTTCGCCAGCCATTGGGGAATCTGGCTGCTGGCGGCGGCGTCCCTCTGCGCCATCGCCTTTGTTTTCGCCCTGCGCAACGAAGCCTTCCGCATGCGGGTTCATGCCTGGCGCCTGAAGCTGCCGTTGTTCGGCCGTTTCGAGCGGGCCGCCAATACCGCGCGCTTTTCGAGCACACTGGCGATTCTGGTCGGCAGCGGCGTGCCGTTGCTGTCCTCGCTTGCCGCCGCTGAAGGTGTCATGTCCAACCGGGTACAGCGCGCCGCCGCCAACACCGCTGCCGCTCAGGTACGTGAAGGCATGTCGCTGTCCCGCGCGCTGGCGGGCACCCGCCAGTTCCCGCCAATTCTCATCCACCTGACCGCCAGCGGCGAATCCACCGGCCGACTCGACCGCATGCTGGAACGGGCGGCGCAGGAACTCTCGCGCGATCTGTCGCGGCGCATCGAAGCATTTACCAGTCTGCTCGGTCCGGCTGTCGTTCTTTTCATGGGTGGCGTCGTGCTGTTCATCGTGCTTGCCATCCTGCTGCCGGTCTTCGAAATCAATCAGTTCGTCAAATGAAATGGAGGTCCCATGAAAAATAACCGTGTCCGGGGATTCACCCTGATCGAAATCCTCGTCGTCGTTTCCATCCTGGCCATTCTAGGCGCATTGGTCGTGCCGAAAATCATGGACCGCCCGAACGAAGCGCGTGTCGTTGCCGCCAAACAGGACATCGGCACGATCATCGCTGCGCTCAAGCTGTACAAGCTCGACAGCGGCCGCTACCCGACCACCGAGCAGGGCCTGAAAGCGCTCATCGAAAAACCGACGATGGCGCCGGTCCCCAACAACTGGAAAAACGGCGGCTATCTGGAAAAGATGCCCAAGGACCCATGGGGACACGAGTATCTCTACCTCAATCCCGGCCTCAAAGGCGAAATCGACGTCATGAGCTATGGCGCCGACGGCCAGCAGGGCGGCGAAGGGTTCGATGCCGACATCGGGTCCTGGATGCTGTAGAGGAAAGACTTGGCATGCGCCTTTTCCGCAAATCGCAGCGCCGGGAGAAGGGGTTTACTCTGCTGGAGATACTCGTCGCCAGCGCTATCGCTGCCATAGCGCTAGGAGTGGCGATCGTCAAACTGGATTTTTCCGATAGCCAGCGCCTGAACCGCGCGGCCGAGGTCCTGTCCGGCAGGCTTGAAGCCGCGCGTGACGAAGCGGTGATACGCGGACAAACCGTGGCTTTTTCCACCGACGGACAGGGATACCAATTCTGGGTGGCGAACACCGACCGCAATGTCTGGGAAGCCCTGCCGAATACCGATGTCATTTCCTCGGGCCGCTTTGAACAAGGCATTACGCTCAATGCGTTGCGCGTCAACGGGATGCCGCGCCCGCTCGGCGAACGGCTGGTTTTCTCCTTCAACGGACTGATGGAAGCCTTCACGCTAACGCTGTCCGCCGGTACGGCAACGCTCGAGATCGCAGGCGATGCGCTGGGACGCATCGAGATCCGTCGTGCGCTCTAGGGTGTGTTCTCATTTGACGGGCGGTCCCGCAAGTACTGCGCCGGGATGCAGCGCAAGGCGCCGCGAGTGCGGCGTGGTTATTCCACGCAAGCGAGCGGCAACACAGCGATGCGCCCGGCTCAGTACTTGCCCTTCGGGTTGTTGCTAAATGAGAACACACCCTAGAGGCTTTACCCTGCTGGAAGTTCTGGTCGCGCTGGCGATTATCGGCATTGCCATGGCCGCCGCGATGCGCTCGACCCATTTCGCCGTCGACACCGTCACCGACCTCAAGGTGCGGACAACCGCCGGCTGGGTCGCGCAAAACCTCGCCAACGAGTTGCGCGCCACCCGCATCTTCCCTGAGATGGGCGCCACGAGCGGACAGGCCGCCCAGGGCACGCAGGAGTTTCTCTGGCGCCAGGAAGTCGGCGCCACGCCCAACTACAGTTTCCGGCGCGTCGAAATCAAGGTATTCCTGCCGGACCAGCCGGAACGCGCCGTCGCCAAGCAGGTCGTCTATGTTGCGCTACAGCGGAATTGAAAAGGCGCAGCCGGCCAGGCGGCGGAGTATGCGCGAATCCGGCTTCACGCTGTTGGAAGTCTTGGTCGCACTGGCCATTTTCGCCGTCGCCAGCATGATCGCCTACCGCGGCCTCGATGCGGTGACATCGACGAAAAGCGCGCTGGACCAGGAAATCCGTTTTTGGCGCGAGCTGGGGCTGGTGTTCGACCGGATGGAAAACGATTTTCTGCAAAGCGTGGCGCATCCGTTGGCCGGTGGTCAGGATGTCCTGATGCCACCGGTACGCGGCGGCAGCAATACCAGCGGCAACGCTTTTTTCGTCGAGCTGGCCCGCCAGGACGGCAATCGCTCCCCGATACAGATTCTTTACTATTGCGAGCACGGCGAACTGACCCTGGGCATCAGTCCCATCCGGCCCCAGGAGCGCGCGGAAAGCGCGAATGCCGTTTCAGACCAGGCCCAGATCACGCATATGCTGCGCTCCATCGAGCGATGCGAAGTCGCCTTCCTCAACGCCGGCAACGCCTGGCTCAGCGACTGGCCGGGAGAACAGAGCCTTGCAAAACCGCAAGCCATCCGCATCCGCCTGGCATTTCCCGGGCGCGGCCAGTTCGAGCGGGTTTTCCTCACGCCATGAAACCGTACCCGTCCTTTTCACGGCCACAGCGCGGCATGGCGCTGATCACGGCGATCCTCATCGCCGCCCTCGTATCCTCGCTCGCCTTTGCCCTGAGCGCCAGGGAGCGCCTCTGGCTGACTCTGGTAGGCAACCGCAGCGATCTCTCCGCCGCGCAGTCGATCGCGCTCAGCGCCGTCGATCTCGCGCGGCTGACATTGCGCGACGACATGCGCAACAATCAGGTGGACCACCTGCTGGAAGCCTGGACGGTGCCCGTACCTCCGATCAACGTCGAAGAAGGCCAGGCCGCCGGCCGGCTGGCCGAGGCGCAGGGAAAATTCAACCTCTACAACCTGCAAAGCGGCGGGCAGGTCAGCCAGACGGGTCTGGCAACGCTACAGCGCCTGCTGGCATCGCGGAACATGCCGACGGAATGGTCCGACAAGATGGCGCAAGCCATGCTGCAACAAGTCACCCTCTGGCAGAAATCCCTGATACAGAACAATAAAACCCGGCAAAGCATCAGCAAGGTTTTCCCCGTGGCCAACCTGTCGGAAATGGCCGAACTTTGCGGCATCGAACCGAAAAGACTGGCGGAACTGGATTCCCTGATAACGATTCTGCCCGAGGCGACGAGCATCAACGTCAACTTCGCCCCGCCGGAAGTCCTGATGGCCGCGACGCCCGGGCTTTCCCTGAAAGACGCCGAGAACCTGGTGGGCCGCCGGACAACCGCTTATTTCAAGTCCTCCCAGGAATTCATCAACGCTCTGCCGGATAAATTGCGTACAACCGCCAGATCGGCGGGCTTTACCGTCGAAAGCTCGTATTTCTTTTCCGAGGCGGAAGCCTGGTACGGCCGCGCCCACCTGCGACTTCGGGCGCTGTTGTACCGGCAGCGCGGCAGAATGCCGGAAATCGTCTGGGTGCGCAGGGAATA
>JAVBSG010000220.1:0-31519 GCA_031547245.1 Propionivibrio sp. | reverse complement strand
ACATCGGCTCCATCGCTTTCTTGAACAGGTATTTCCCCTCCTGGCCACGCAATTTGATGGACGAAGGCAGGGTCGCCAGCCACTCGATCAGAGGGTGGTCCATCAGCGGCTCGCGGACTTCCAGCGAATGCGCCATGGCCGCCCGGTCGACCTTGGTGTTGATGTCGCCCACCAGGTAGGTCTTGAGGTCGAGGTACTGGATCAACGCCAGCGCATCGTCCGTTTGCGCGCGGGAGGCATGGCGTTCAAATACGTTCAACGCGTTGTATCCGCCGGCTTCACGCTTGAATTTTTCGCTGAAGAGTTTTGCGCGCATCGGGCCGCGCAATATCGACACCGAATGGAAATATGCTTCGACCGGCGTTCGCGCCAGCCCTTCGAAGGTCGTTTTGGCGCGGAAAACCCGCGGCGCCCAGTCGGCTTTCGGATAGAGCTGCCCGAGCAGTCCGAAAACCGGCCGGCGAACGCCCAGAGGCAATGCCGAACGCATCTTCTCTTCCATCAGATGCAGTTTGTAGCGTCGGTAGCCGCCAAAGCTCTCGTCGCCGCCGTCGCCCGACAGCGCCACCGTCACGTGCTTGCGGGCCAGCTGGCAGACGCGGTAGGTGGGAATGGCCGAACTGTCGGCATACGGCTCGTCGTACAGCCAGGCCAGCGTATCGATGAGGTCGAAATCGTCGCTTTCGACGGTATCGACGTTATGGTTAGTCTTGTAACGATCGGCCACCATTTTGGCGAATTCCGATTCGTTAAACGCCGGATCGTTGAAAGCGATCGAACAGGTATTGACCGGATCGTTCGACAGGCCCGCCATCAACGCCACCACGGCGCTGGAGTCGACGCCGCCCGAAAGGAAGGCTCCAAGCGGAACTTCCGACATCAGGCGCAGGCGGATCGATTCCTTCAGCCGCGCCGTCAGCTCTTCGCAGGCCTCTGCTTCGCCGATTCTGGAATCGAGCGTGAAACGCACGTCCCAGTACTCCCTGGGTTCGCCAAGCGGTTCGCCGTGGCGTACCAGCAAGGTCGCCGCCGGAGGCAGTTTGCGCGCCTGCTTGAAGATCGAACGCGGCTCGGCAACGTAGCCCAATGCGAAATATTCCTCGACCGCCAGCGGATCGATTTCCTTGGCCAGACCGCCATGCGCCAGCAGCGATTTGAGTTCGGAACCGAACAAAAAAGTGCCGTCCGGCAGCAGCGCATAATACAAAGGTTTGACGCCAAGCCGGTCGCGCGCCAGAAACAGGGTTTTTCTGTTACGGTCCCAGACGGCGAAAGCGAACATGCCGCGAAAGCGTTCGACGCACGCCTCGCCCCAGGACTCCCAGGCGTGGACGATGACTTCCGTATCGCTGCGGGTGTGGAAAACATGGCCGAGCGCCTGCAGCTCGGCAATCAATTCCTGGTAGTTGTATATTTCGCCGTTGAAAACGACGCAAACGCTCTGGTCTTCATTGTAAAGCGGCTGCTGTCCCGTCGACAGATCGATGATCGACAAGCGCCGATGCCCAAGTCCGACCCCCGGCTCAAGATGCAGGCCGCCTTCATTCGGGCCGCGATGATGCTGCGATTCGTTCATGCGCGTCAAAACGGCCCGGTCGATCTCCCGCCGTCCGCGCGTATCAAAAATCCCTGTTATTCCGCACATTGATTCGATCCACTTTCTACGTTCAAGCCATGCTAGGCGGCGATGCCGCAAGCGTGGAAACCCCCAGGCACTTATCGTACAAACTCTGATACTGCCGCACCATGGCCGTCAGACTGAAATTCTGCTCCACGGCCAGGCGGCCGGTACATCCCATGGCCTTTGCCCTGTCGCGATGCTGGGCCAGTGCGACGATCTTTTCGGCCAGCGCCTCGACATTTCCCGCAGGAACCAGAATTCCCGTTTTTTCGGCTTCGATCAATTCGCCGTTTCCACCAACGTCAGTAGCCAACACAGGCAGTCCGCTCGCCATGGCTTCGAGGATCGTATTGGAAACCCCTTCTGCCAGAGACGGCAATACAAAACAATCGAGCCCTTTCAAGACATCCGGAATATCGTTGCGCTCTCCCGGAAGCCACGCCAAATCCGCACATCCCGCCCGCTCCAGCAAAGCCGCCGACTCCTGCCGTAGCGGGCCGTCGCCAATCATGACCAGCCGTAGCGACTGCCTCAGCATAGGCGCCATTTCCAATGCCCTGGCAAACGCCTGGGCCAGCGCCGTTTGATTCTTCACGGTCTGCATGCGCCCTACCGTTCCAAGAAGCCAATGATCAGCGGAGGAAAACGGACATCCCTGAATGGACTGGCGTTGACCCATCATGGAAAAGCACTCGGCATCGACACCATTGTATATTTGGACCACACTCTCCCGCGTCATGCCCACGGTATTGATCAGATAATGCTCCAGATCCTGCGACAGGGCTATGTAAAAATTCACAAACGGACGATAGAGCCGCCTTACCCATTGAAATTTTTTGTTGGAACCATCCAGATCTCCCATGTCCCGGCCATGTTCGCCATGAATGCGTACAGGCACGCCCGCTGCCCAGGCTGGCACAACCAGTTCCAGCGCTGCCAGGTTGCGGGTATGCACGATGGATGGACGCAGTTCTTTGAACAGTCCGTATAACCGTGGATAGAGCCCCAGGGCATGGCCGGGTTTCTTGTGCAGGGCGATGAACTGCACGTCGTCGCGCTTGACGCGCCGACGAAAGTCCGTGATGTCCGTCAACGAAATGACCGCATGCCGATAGGCCTCGGGCGGCATGCGGTTGATCAGATTGACGACGCCATTTTCCAGGCCGCCGACATCAAAGCGGTACAAAACATGGGCCACCAGAGGGCGCGGATCGTGCATGTCATTCACCGCCTTTCTGTGTCCGTTCCAGCGCGCGGCTGATCGACGCCCCCTGCGTTTCGACGAAATCCTGCAGAAGCCCTTCTGCGTCACCTGCCGACTCCATCGGTGTGTAGGCGAAAATCACAGCGGAATCATCCCCCTGCCCAAAAATGCGATAGAACGCGGTATAGAATTTGACCATGATGTCGCTACTCGTCATCCGGCCGTGGATCCAGTACCACTGCCACACCAGCAGCCGGGACGAAACGCGCCCCTGCAATTCGGTCGTCTTCAAGGTGAGCGGCTGCCCATCCACGGTGCTTTCCCGAATACCCTCGGCGATACGCGTCCAGTGGTAATCTTTGTTCTCGACGAGAACGTTCGTGGAACTGATCATCCGGCGATCGCCCCCCTGATGGCGGTAATACGCTATGAACACCCCGACCTTCTGGCCGTTTTTACTGAACGTATCCTTGACTGATGCGGAAGCATTTTCGAAACGCGGCGTCAAATCGGCTAAGCCGCCTGGCTCGCTCTCCCAGCCGGACACCGGCTCGATCGTACGGATCTCGACCCTATTTGCATCGCCATGGTCAAGAATCCATTCAGCAAGCGGCCACAAAGCCAGGACGGCAATCACCGAGAACATCGCCGCCAGTCGATGGATGCCTTGGGCCTCGATCGCGCGCAAGGCCCCGTTCACGCCGCCGCCCTCCTCCGGAATCTCGTCTTCACGCCAACGCGCGCCGATCCAGAAAAGAATCATGATGACGACGCCGAAGAATATCCAGCCATAGATCAAATGATCCACCCCGGTTGCGATCTTGTTGCCTGAAAGGTGCCCAAGCATGACGATCATATAGGCGCGAATCCAGTTGGCAATGATCGGCACGACGAATGACGCTCCGATGAAAATCAGCCGACGTTTAAGGGAATAGTAGTTCAGATAGGCGTACAGTGTGCCGACGACCAGCGATGCGATGAGATAGCGCACTCCGCTGCAGGCTTCGACAACCGACCAATTCCCGCTCGGTATGACGAAACGCAGACCTTCCTGATAGACCGGAACCCCGCTCCAGCGCAGTCCCAGAATCGTCATTTTCGCCGTCCATTCCATCAGCACCGGTAGGGTGAACTCGCCGAACGGGACGGCAAAAAAAAGAAAAAGCAGCGGAAAAATCATTTTCCGGGTGATCGGTAATCCCAAAATTCCCGGCACGATCAACACCAGCATCGTAACCAGGGCGAATTGCGACACGACGCTTACCGCCGCCATCTCGCTCAACAACCACATGAACCCGGCAATCGCGATGAACGGCAACGCCCGGAAATCAGGATGCGGCACCAGGCCGACATAAGCATGGCGATTCCGCCAGATCAGCCAGAGCGAGATGGGCGCAATCAGGAATCCATGTGCAAAGGTTTCGCTGCGCTCCCAGATGGAAACCATTGCCCAGGCCGTTTCCCGATACAACGCCAGGGTGACGAGAATCACCAAAAACAGCGCGATAAGCGGAAAACGCCATTGCTTTTCGACGATGAGATCAGGCATCCCCTGAACCTCGGCTGATTCGTTCATGTTCATGAAGCGGAGGACGCTTCAAGATAGCGATCGATGATCGAGAGATGGGCATCCCAACTGTAGCGCGCAACAACCTGCCGGCGAGCCGCCTGTCCCATGGCCGAGCGTCGTTCCGGGGAATCGAGCAGGCTCTCGATCTGCCGGACGTGTTCATCGACGCTGTCTGCCAGCAGGAAATCCCGTTCCGGAACCGCATCGACCGCCTCGCCGCAACCTTTCGCGACAACCACCGGCTGTTCCATGGCCATCGCTTCCAGAACCTTGTTCTGGATGCCACGCGCAATCCGCAACGGCGCCACGACCACGGCAGCATGGCGCAGATAGGGCCGCACATCCGGCACGGTGCCGGTCACGACCACCCGTTCGCTTGCCAGGCTCAGAACTGCCGGCGACGGCGAACGGCCGACGATGTAGAAGCGGATCTCCGGCCGTTTTCGCAGCAATCCCGGCAGCATTTCCTCGGCAAACCATTTCACCGCGTCGATATTCGGCCAATAATCCATCGCCCCCGTAAAAACGAGCGGGATTTCATCGCTGGCGTAAGGCGAGGCAAGATCATGGTTCGGCGAAAAGAAATCGGCGTCGACGCCGTTACACATGGGAGAGGTTTTCTCCCGGCATTCGGGCGCATGGCGCAAGAAGAGTTCGACCTCGTTCTCGGTCACGAAAAAAGAGTGCCTCGTCGCGGCGGAGACTTTCCGCTCGAACGCCAACAGGCGCTCTCCTTCCCGGCGGTAAACCCATGACAGCGGCCAGCGGTGTGTCGGCGCATACTGCGTCCACTTGGCCGAATCGACATCGACGAAGTCGACCAGCGTCGGCAGTTGTTTGCGTCCTTCGACATATTGCGCCATGGCCGACGAAAAGATGATGGCCGCATCGATTTTTTCTTTGTGGAGCGTAGCGTCCACCCACGACTGCAGGCCGGCATCCCGATAATACGGCAAGGTCAGCGCTTCGTTGCTGAAGAGGCCCGTCAAGCTTTTCAGCTTTGCCGTTTTGGGCGACAGGCGGGCGATATGCATCCCCCCGGCGCAAAATTCCGGCAATTTCTCGACATAGGCCTCGTCCTGCGGATCGTCGATGAAGGTTCCGAGGAAAATCCGGTGCCTTGCCGCCAGATACTTCAGGAGATGAAAGGACCGGACCTTGTCGCCCTTGTTGGGCGGGTACGGCAGGCGATGCACGAGATAAAGCAGGTTGCTCATGATCCGATCTACCCGAGATTGCGCACGATGAATGGCCCGAGCCAGTTGGCGAAACCGACCGGCAGGCGGCGCCATGCCTCGATGAAGAACCGATATTTGGCATTCGACGGATTATTCTGCGGAATGCCGTCCCGCCGGTACAGACAGTATTCG
This sequence comes from Propionivibrio sp., assembly GCA_031547245.1. Taxonomy (GTDB): domain Bacteria; phylum Pseudomonadota; class Gammaproteobacteria; order Burkholderiales; family Rhodocyclaceae; genus Propionivibrio. The sequence goes on along the minus strand of JAVBSG010000220.1, from coordinate 25,754 downwards.
TAATACAAGGGTTTCGGCTCGAACCCCCAGTTCTTCTTGAAGGAATACGAACCCGTCCCCTGCTTGCTGCGTCCGTAGTCGAAAATCCGGATGCCCCGCTCGCAGGAACGACGCATCAGCTCCCAGTACTTGAAGTCATTTCCCGCCAGATCGCGGGCGGTAACATCGTCGCCGGCATAGTACGGCAATATCTCGTCGCGGAAATAAAAACTGAGCACACTGCTGATCGGACGCCCCCCGGTGTCGACCACGGTCAGCACGTCGCAGTCCCGGCCAAACACCTGCAGCAGCTTCTCGAAATATTTCTTCGGCATCGCAGGCGTTCCATGCCGCAGAACGTTATCCGCATAGAGCTTGAAGAAACGGTCGGCGTTCGCGTCGATCTCGCTGCGCAAGCCGTTCTTGATACCCTTGCGGACCATGGCCCGCTGCTTGCGCGGGATGGCCAGCATATTGGCCTCGACGTCCGGATCGATTTCCTTGCGGAAACAGACGTAAAGATCCTGCGCCGGCCAATCGGCATGGCGCTGATCGAAATTACGCAGTTCCAGATGCTCGACGCCGAGCCGCCCGGCAAGCGATTGCGCCTCGCGCTCCAGTGCATCGGCCGCCGCCAGGCTGTTGGCGGCTACCCCGCCATAGACGGCGAAGGGCAGGGAGACGAGCGCATTGCCGAAAAGAAAGCTTTTGACATGCGCCAGCGGCAGTACGCCTTCAATCGCACCATCGCGTTCGGCATAAAGAAAATAGGCTGGATGCCGGAAAACCTCCGCGACAATCTCCTGCCAGGCCGAGCGATGAAAAAACGTCGCCGCGGGGCAGCGAAGCACGAACTCGTCCCAGTGCCGCGCCGTCGCGGCATCGCCCCGGGCAAGCCTCTTGACGGTCAGCGCGGTGTCTGGCGATTTGTTTTTTTCTGCAGGAGAACTCATCAGGCAATCTCGCTGTGACCGGAAAGAAATATCTCATCCATTCTGCCCCAGTTGAAATCCTCCAGCAGACGGCGAATCCGCGACTCGGTGTACCGCAGATTGACATAATGGCGGAAACGGGTTTTCCGGTTGATCCCCGGTATTCGGGGCTGATCGGCATCGATCTCCCAGGGATGAAAATAAAAAATCGCAGGCCTCCGGTCTTTATGGTTGACCTGCTGCAACAGCCAGCGCGACACGGCGTAAGGCAACAGACGGAAATAGCCTCCTCCGCTCGCCGGCCAGTTCCGGTTGAAAAATGACACGGTCGTCACCGGGATTTCCAGCAGGCCGTCACGCACGTCGTGCGCGAATCGTGGCGCATCCGGCATCCCGTAATGATCGTGGCGGATCGGGTAGATGCTCGAGCTATAGCGGTATCCAGCCCGAGCCAGGCAATCGAAAGCCCACAAATTCGATTTTCCTATCGAAAAACTGGGCGCGCGATATCCTTTGACGGGCTGGCCCGAAATGTCTTCAAGCAGTTTTTTTGCCGAAACGATATCCGCAAGGAAAGCTGTTTCGTTCAAATCGCTCGCACGCTCGTGCCCATAGCCATGGCTGGCTACTTCGTGGCCGCCCGCGGCAATCCGACGGACGATCTGCGGATAACGCTCCGCAATCCATCCCAGGGTAAAGAAGGTGGCCCGCACTTTATAATCATCGAGCATTCCAAGGATGCGGTCGACATTGGCTTCCGCGCGACAAGCGCGGCTTTCCCACTGGTTGCGGTCAATGTAAGGAGCGAAGGCCGAAACCTGAAAATAATCCTCAACGTCGATGGTCAGGGCATTCTTGATCGAATTGCTCGGCATAGGCATCGAAACTTTCCTGCGGCATCTTTAACGGCTATGCCGTGCAATGAGCCAGTCCGCCAGGTGCGCCGCGATACGCTCCGCCGCGTGGCCGTCCCAAAACTCCGGAACCCGGCCGCTCTTGCCGCCGCCCGACAGGATGTCGTCCACACAGGAAAGGATGGCCTGCCGGTCGCGGCCGACCATGGTGTTCGTCCCCTGCTCGATGGTGATCGGACGCTCGGTATTCTCGCGCATGGTCAGGCAGGGAACCCCCAGAGCCGTCGTTTCCTCCTGCAGTCCCCCGGAATCCGTCAGCACCAGACGCGCACCGGACATCAGGCCGATCATTTCCAGATAGCCCTGGGGCGGCAACAGAACGATGTTCTCCCCGGCAACGAGATCGGTAAGGCCAAAGCGCTCGATATTGCCGCGCGTCCTCGGGTGCAGCGCGAAAATCAGGGGAAGCTTTTCCGAAACTTCGCGCAGGGTCGCGAGCAACGGCTTCAGAACGTCCTTGCTATCCACGTTGGATGGGCGATGCAAAGTGACGACAGCATATCCTTGCGGACGCGCGGCAGTTTGTTCGTCGAATCCCGCCGCCTTGAGAATTTCGGCCGGCTTGCGCGCATATTCCCGGTTGGCCACCAGCGAATCGATCATCACGTTTCCGGCGAAATGAACCCGCTCCGCCAAAATTCCCTCGCGCGCAAGATTGCCCTCGGCGCTACGTTCCGTGGTGTAGAGAATATCGGAGATCTGGTCGGTCAGTATCCGGTTGATTTCCTCGGGCATGGCACGGTCGTAGCTGCGCAACCCAGCTTCGACATGGGTGACGGGGATGCCTTTCTTGACGCCGACGAGCGCGCAGGCCAGCGTCGAATTCACATCGCCGACGACCAGGATACACGAGGGTTTATGCTCATCGACAACCGGTTCGAAGCGTTTCATCACTTCCGCGGTCTGCACGGCGTGCGTTCCCGAACCGACTTCCAGGTTGATGTCCGGCCGCGGCAGACGCAAATCCTCGAACAGGCGGTCGCTCATATCCTTATCATAATGCTGGCCGGTATGGACCAGCAGCGCCGGGATTGCCGGGCGATTCTCCGCAAAAGCACGAAGAATCGGCGCCATTTTCATGAAATTCGGCCTTGCGCCGACAATGCACAGTACAGGGCCAAGATCGCTCGGCCAGGGTTTCTGATTCAACTCTGATTCTCCTTGGATACCCGGATCGACTTGACCAGTTGCTGCAACAGCGCCAGCGTAGCCGCCGCGCTACGCTCGATCCGGATCATGCTCCGCTCCAGCCGCACGATACGTTGTTCATTCACGCCGCTCTTCAGATCCGTCAACGTGCGCAGTGCATCGTCGGCAACCTGCGGATCCAGCTCGAGCTTGGCGAGATTCAGATCCATGATGCTGCTGTCCGTCAGGCGGGTGGTATCGTGCAGATGGCTGCCGGCGAGCCCTGGGGGATCCTGCGGGAGCACGCCGGGCGCCATGGTCTCCTCACTCAGTTCCCTGGCCACGTCGTCGATCTCCGCGGCTCCGAACTCCCTTTTGCCGCCAAGAAAACCCGACAGGAGCACCCGGTCGCACAGCGAATTTATCCTGCGCGGAACGCCGCCGCTGCCCTTGAACAGCGAAGCATAGGCTTCCCCATTGAACAATGGCTTGCCGGTATAGCCTGCGCACTTCAACCGATGCTCGATATACGCCTGCGTTTCCTCCAGGTCCATCGGGCCGATATGACATGCTGCAATCACCCGCTGGCGCAGCTGCTGCATGTGCGGGCTCTGCATGATGCTGCGGAACTCCGGCTGTCCGATCAGGAAACTCTGCATCAATGCCTGCGTTTCGAACTGGAAATTGGAAAGCATGCGCAACTCTTCGACGGCATGCGGCGTCAGGTTCTGCGCTTCATCAACGATGAGCAGGCAGCGCTTGCCCTGCCGTGTCACGTCGACGAGAAAAGCCTCGAGCGCCAGCAGCACGTCGGATTTCCCCAGATTCTTGGTGCGCACGCCAAAGGCCGCCGCCACCATCCGCAAGGTGTCGTCGGCATCGAGCTGGGTGCTGACCAGTTGCGCCGCGACGACTTTCGACGAATCGAGCTTGTTGAGCAGGCCCCGCACGATGGTCGTTTTCCCCGCCCCCACTTCGCCGGTAACGACGATGAACCCTTCGTTCTGGTGCAACCCATACTCAAGGTAAGCCGTCGCACGCCGGTGCTGTTTGCTGCCGAAATAAAAATTCGGGTCAGGATTCAACTGAAACGGCTTGCTCGTCAAGCCAAAGTATGACTCATACATAATCCTGGCTAGAACCTATGTGTGATGGAACCCGTCAAGGCGTTCTCGGTATAGTTCGACGAGTTCGATGATCCATCAAACTCGGTTCTGCGAATACCGACACCTGCACTTGTTTGCGGCCCCAATTGCGTCAAAAAATTCACCGTCAGCATGGTTTGATCGGTACTGACCGAGGAGCCTCCGCTACCCCGGCTTTCAAGACGGGCAATACCCCCGGTGAGCGACGACAATCCCGTCAATTTGTGCGACCAGTTGACGCTGAGCCCTTGCTGCCGGACCTTATCCACATCGCCAAAATCGGTCCCGAGGAGCAAGCCGGTTCCGATGCCCTGCGACAATTCCTTCGTTTTGCTCCACGTTGCGGCGAATGTCACTGTATTCCTCGCGCCGAGCAGCGCAAAGGACAATTCCCGCTGGTGCCGAAGCGTCACCCCTGTTGTTGCGAAACCGCCTTGAAGCTGAGCATCGGGCGTCAGACCGTTGCTGAGAAGGAAGGAATTCACAAAAGCGGCCCGAGTGACCGGGTCGGGAATCATTGAGGAGAACATACTGTCGTAAAGGCCGAAATACGTACCCGACAGAGCGTTGGCCTGATCCGTCGCAACATAGGCATCTTTTGTCTCACGGTAATTCCAGGCGGTGCCTGCCGTCCGATGGGAAAAACTGATATTGTTGCTTCCGCCGAAAAAGCGGTCTTCACGCGAAGCGGATAACAGCGTCCTTTCCGTCGGTGCCCATTCAAAGCCTGCGCCCTTGATCGTATGAGATTCCTTGTTCACGCTTGCGTAATCGTTTCTTTCGTACCCGCCGATCAGCAGCAACCTTAACTGAGGGCTATAGTGGTAGGTCAGCGTCCCGCGCAGCAGGTCCGCTTCGTTGTCGCGCCCGACCTGATAATCGATTTTCCGGCTGCTCGCATCCACCGCCCAGCCGAATTGCGTTGCTCCCCGGATTCCCGCAAGCCTGGCCACTACTTCCTTAGTGTCCGCGTTGTAACGGTTGTTTTCACTGGAAGTACTTGAGCTGAGGTTGTAACGCAGTTGGTATTCTGCAAAAGATCCAAACGTCCCCCTGATATAGGGCGAAATCAGGTACGACCTCGTTTCGGAGGTGTTGTTGCTGCTATTTACATCGACGTTGGAATACGTCGCGCCGCGAAAAGCCGAGAGATTCTGCTGGTAAATCGACGCAGAAGCATCGATAAAGAAGAAATTTTCGACGGCCTCAAGCGAGCCGAAGGCGCTGAGCGAATTCTGGAGGTTATTCTTCGAAGTCTCGCGCGCATACATCAGATTATGCATCTGATAATCCAGGGACAGTTTTGCGCGGTCACCCACGCCCGAAATATTGATTCCCGGCGTAATATCCGTAATAAAGTCGTTTTTTTGATTTTTGTTGGTCTGGTTGACGTTGTCCGTTATCGTTTCGTAAGCGGAAATCGTCGGCGTGATTTTCCACTCGCCGGCCTCGGCCGGCACTGTTAGAAACCCCGCTCCGATTCCCAGGGGAATCAACAAAAGTACACTAGGCCTGCTTGCCATAGTTGTACCCGTAGCCGTACCCGTAGCCATACCCATAACCGTACTCATCCCTGGTTGTTGATTTTGCTTGGTTAAGTAGCATCAATCGCACTGGACACGATTCGATTGTCGACAGAGCATGCTTGACATCGGAATGCGACGTGCCTTCCGATTTGACGACGACCACCACCTGCCCCATGCGGGAGGCCAGGGCGCGTGCTTCCGTAGTCACCAGCAACGGCGGCGAATCGAAAATGATGATCCGGTCGGAATAACGGTTCGACATTTCTTCCAGCAGACGGATCATGGCCTCGCTGTTCAGCAATTCGGTGGCCCGGGGATGCTGCGTCCCGCTGGGCAGCAGCGTCAGTTTCTCGATATTGGTCCGTAGCAGCACTTTCGACAGGGAAATCGAGCTATCCACCAGAACGTCCAGAAGCCCTTTCTTCGAAGCGACGCCGATCCTTTTCAGCAGCGCCGGCCGGGCCACGTCCGCATCGACCAGCATCACCGTGTTGTCGAGCTCCATGGCGATACTCAGCGCGAGATTCGCCGCCGTGAATGTTTTCCCTTCTCCCGGCAGCGAACTGGTAATCATGATCAGATTGCCGTTCTTGATCCGCGAGGCGCCTTTGCCCATGGCATTGTCGATCAATGGACGCTTTACCACCCGGTATTCGTCCGCCAGGCGTGAACGCGGCGCATCGGGGCGGATGATTCCCGCCGCGCTCAACGCGTCGAGGTCGATTTCGACCCGGCTTGACATTGACATTTCCGGCGTCTGGATGGCGACCGACGAACTCTTCGCAGTATTTCGGTTGGTTTCCGTAGTGCGACCAATTTCCGCACTCCGGCCTGTTTCCATATTTCGGCCGCTTCGCTGTTCATCGGCAATCTGCCCGGGCTCCTCTTTGCGTGCCGTCTGCAGAGGCTGCTCTATGGGCTGCGACGACTCTGGGATGTCCACTCCCGCCTGTTTCAGCTGTTCCAGACGCTTTGCCGCCTGTTCAATAAGACTCATTGATATTCCTCAAGCAGTACGATTCGCAAAAACGAACAACAAGGCGATGCCAACACAATAAGCTGCCAGGAGCAGCGAGAGAACGATGAAAAACACCTTGAGCCTTCTCCGCTCCTTGATGGTATCGGCGTCCGTCACCTTCTTCGAAACAACGCCCAGCAGCGGCAGTCCGGAAAGTTCCCGCAATCCCCGCCCGTCGAAGAAAACCGGGCGAATCTGGCTGGCGGCAAAGGGCACGCACAATCCCGCCGCCAGCGCCAGGATAAGCGTCATCGGCAACAACAACAGCCTATTGGGATAGACCGGCTTGGGAGTGACGCGCGGCGGATCGATCAGACGGAAATCAACGGCCGCCGCGGAAGCGTCCATATCACCGGAGATCGTTGCGGATTCCCTTCGGGCAACCAGGCTTTCATAATTCTTCTTGTTGATGTCATAGTCCCGATTGAGCTGGGTCAACTCGGCTTCTATCTGCGGAATCATGCGCATCGCATCCTTGAGCTGGTTGTAACGGCTCTGGTACTCGTCGACACGAACCCGCAGAGAGGCGACGTTCGCCTCATTCTCGGCCAGCGAGATTTTCAATTGCTGAGATACCGGATTCGCGTCAGCCACCGCAACGGACATCGAAGCGGCCGACTTCTTGCGGGCGGCAATTTCGGCGACCTTCTGCTCTTCCAGTTCCTTTATCATCCGGCGGGTGCCGACGACGTCGGGATGGCGCTCGGTATAGCGCTGCAACAATCCATCCAGATTGGTCTTCAAGGTACTGATCCGACCGTCGATTTCCGGTACGGATATCCCCCCCAGCATCTCGGGGCTTTCCGGAATGAGGCTCCCTTCTCCCGCCAGTTGCCTCTTCAACGCATCACGCGAATTTTCCGCTTCGCGCAATTCTAATTTAGCCCTCTCCAGATCGGCGCTGACAGCGCTGATCCGGCCGAAATAATCCTTCCCCTCCTCGGTCTGAACGGAAATATTCTTGAGCCTGAATTCTTTCAACCGGTTCTCGGCCTCCTCAAGCTTCTTCTGATAGACCTGGATCTGGTCATCGATGAATTTTTTGGCCGCGTCCGTATCTTTCCGTTTGTCGCCAAGACCCGACTCCACAAAGATTGACGTGAGCGATTGCACAACGCGCTTGGCGCGTTCCGGATCGGAATCCATATAAGCCAACGTATACAAATTGTCGCGCGACGTCGACTTGATGGCCAATGCCTTCATCAGGCCATCGACCAGTTCATCCTGGCCCGATTTGCTCTTTATGTTCAAATCCAGATCGGCCATGCGAATCAGTTTTTCGATGTTGGGCCGGCTGATGAGCGTCCGGCTCAACATGGCGATCTGCTGGTCGAGATTGGGCTGGACGGTCAATCCCGCCATCAGCGGTTTAAGGATGGATTGCGTATCGACATAAATACGCGCCGACGCCTCATATTTGTCCGGAATGCGAAAAACCACCACGACACTCATTGCCGCGACGATCCACGCAACAACGAGCCCGAGCCAGCGATGCTGCCACATCCCTTTCAGAATGGTATTTACCTGGCGAAGGATTTCATCCATGAGTCATTACTTCAATAAAATTAGAAGAGACGCATTGCGCCGGACGGCGCAATGCGATAATTCCGTACAGGCGATATACCCTATCAAAACCAGCTTCTCGGAATGATGAGGACATCTCCGGGTTTCATGTCGACGTTGGCCGAAACATCCCCGCGCTTGATCAGATCCGAAACGCGGACGCTGTATTGCTGCTTGTCGTTTTCCGAATTTCTCAGCAGCGTCGTGGCATTGCCATCGGCAAAATCCGTCAAGCCGCCGACGGCGATCATCACGTCAAGCAAGGTCATGTTCTGCTTGTAAGGAAGCGTCTGCGGCTTGCCCGCTTCGCCCACGACACGGATCTGCTCGCTGTAGGGGCCGACGAATTGCGTGACGACGACCGTCACCACCGGGTCGCGAATGTATTTGCCCAATTCCTTCTCGATATCGCGCGCCAGGGTCGTCGGATCCTTGCCCATGGCGACGAGATCTTCCACCAGCGGCGCCGCGAGTTTCCCATCGGGACGCACCGGCACCGCCATCGAAAGTTCCGGGTTCCGCCAGACGACGATGTTGACCATATCCCCCGGCCCAATGAGGTAGTTGTAGTCAGGCGAAGCCGCAGCTACCGGCGCCTCCGGAATGTTTGTCGACGCACACCCCACAATGGCCGCCCCGCAAATTCCAACGACTATCCAGCGAAGCATTGCGCCAAAACCGGATTTAAGGTTGACCGGCATTTTATTCTCCTTGAGTAAAAATCCATGACGGAAGATAATGTTATGGATGAAATGGTATCTGAAAAGATATGATTTGAATAACAAAATTTATACAACAAAAACCAGGAGTTGGAAACTTCTCTCGTTGCCGGCGGCATCGTTGGACATGATTTCCGAGAATACGTTGGTTCCCGGCGGCCGAAAACCAAAAAAGTCACACTCCCTGCCGCAAAGCATCGACCACCTTCAGGCGTGACGCGCGGCGCGCCGGCAGGATGGCGGCCAGGCAGGTCGCGAGGAAACCTACCCCGCCAGCCAGCGCTATTTCCGACGGCACCAGGCGGATAAACGCGGTATAGCCGATATTGGCGTTGGGCGGCGGCGGCATGGGAATGCCGATCGCCGAGATGATTACGGCCGCCGCACACCCCAAAACAATGCCGGCAACCGCGCCAATCACCCCAAGCAGGGCGCTTTCGGTCATGATCAGCTGGAACACGGTGTGCGGTTTGTCGCCCAGCGCCAGCAAGGTGCCGAACTCGCGCGTACGCTCGAAAAGCGTCATGTTCACGCTGTTGGCCACACTGAGAAGCACCATGAGCAGGATGATCAGCCGGAGAATGCCGAACTGCCGGTCATAGATTTTCAGCGTCTTGTCGTAAAAATCGGAAAGCTCGCGCCAGTTGGCCAGTTCAAACCCCTGCGGTTCGAGCTTCCCCTTCAATGACGCATACACCCTGTCGGTATCTTCGGTCTTGTCCAGCAGCAATACCATCACATGCGCCGCGCGCGTATCCATCAGGTCGCGGGCAGCCGGCAACGGAATGCGGACGGCCCGGGCGTCGAAATCCTTCGAAAAGCTTTGAAAGACGCCGACGACTTCGAAATCGAGGGTATTCACCGCGCCTTGCGCCAGACTGATCACGAGGTTGACCCGGTCGCCCGGCTTCAAACCAAGCGATTTGGCTACGCCCTGCCCGATGACGATGCCGTCCTGGTCCTTGTCCTGGAGAGGGTGCCCCTCGATATATTGCAGGTAGGTGCCCAGTTTTTCTTCAGCCGATGGCTCGACGCCTTCGGCGATGACGCCCAGATCGCGTTTGCCATTGTTGATCACGCCGAAGAACCCGAGCCTGGCCAAGGTCAGCTGCACCCCCGGCTCGTCATTGAGCACTTTCTTCAGCTTGTCGGGATTCTCGATGAGAAAGGACTCGGGCGAACGGATGCGCCCTTCGCGATATCCTTTCTTGGCCACCTGAATGTGCCCGCTTTGCGAGTGAATGACCGCCTCGCCGAGCTGAATGAAAATATCCTGGACGAAGCCGCTGGCCAGAATCAGCCCGGCGACTCCCAGGCTGATCGCCGCCAGGGTCCCGGCCGACCGCATCCGCTGCCGGAAAACGTTGCGCAAGGCGAAGATAAGCCGTTGGGGAAGAGCCAGTTTCATATATTTTGCCGCAACGCATCGACGATGGTCATACGACTCGCTTTCCACGCCGGCAGGATGCTTGCCAGCAAGGTCGTAATGATTGCCAGAACCAGCGCTTCGATCGCCAATCGCGGCAGTATCAGTATTTCGCCCAAGTACCCTCTGGCCATGCCCGGCGGCGGCGGCATCGGAATGCCGATCGCGGAAATCGCCTGAGCCAGCACATAGCCCAGAAAAACGCCCAGCAAACCACCGACGACACCGATCAGCATCCCCTCGGCAATGAACATCCGCATCACGGTCAAACGCCGCAACCCGATCGCCAGGCTGGTGCCGATTTCCATCGTCCGTTCAAGGACGCTCATCATTTGCGTATTGGAAATGGTCAGGATGATGATGATTCCGATAATGAACTTGACGACACTGACCTGCTTGGAGAAAAGCACCACCGTCTTGTTGTAGAAATCGGCCAGCGCCGTCCACGGCACCACCTCGAATTTCTGCGCCGGCAACTGCTTCTCCAGGTAGGCCTCAGCTTCGGGCGTCCGCTCCGTTTTGTCGAGCAGCACCACCCACGAGGTGGCTCCCTTGACCTTCATCAGTTTGCGCGCCACCTGAATCGGCAGGCGCAATGCTGTATCGTCGTATTCTTTCGTCGTGGTGGCAAAGGTTCCGGCGACCTTGACCTCCACCGCGCTTGGGCTGCCGTTGGCCGCCGTCACCAGCAACACGACTGAATCCCCGGCGACGACACCCATGCTGCGCGCCAAGCCTTCCCCCAGCAGCACGGCGTTCTCGTCGGCGGATGTCAGATCGTTGCCGCTCATGATGTTGACCTGCGTGCTGACCGGCTTTTCGTGGACGGGGTCGATGCCCTCGCCGATGAACGCGACCGTCGTTTCCTCGTGGCTGATCAGGCCGCTGAAGGCCAGGCGCGGCGCCAGACTCCGGAACCCCGCCATTTGCTCGACGGTCTGCTGTTCCGCCGCCTGATCGGGCAATAAAAACGCGTAGGGGTCGGCGATGCCCTTCTCGAAATACTCCGGTCGTACAATCTGGACATGCCCGAATTGGGAATGAATCGCACTTTCCCGCATTTGTTCGAAAATCCAGGCGATAAATCCGCTCGCCAGCATAAAAGCAACGATCCCAAACCCCACTGTCAGTATCGCCACCAGCGTGCGTTGCGTATTGCGCAGTAGATTTCTGGAGGCCAGCCGAAAATCTGCAACCAGTCCGTTCATCGGATTCAATTCATGTGCTGGAATATCAAGAAAGCTATTATCATACGACAAACTCATCTAGCAGACACGTTATGAAAACATTTGACTATGGGATGGCTTTCTCCAGGAATCTCGGCTGGGTCACCGAAGCCGAGCAGGAGCGCCTGAAAAACTCCCGGGTAGCCATCGGCGGTCTGGGGGGCGTTGGCGGCGTACACCTGCTGACCCTGGCAAGGCTCGGTGTCGGACGTTTCACGATTTCCGATTTCGACGTCTTCGACATCGTCAATTTCAACCGCCAGGTCGGCGCCGCCGTCAGCACGCTGGAACGCCCGAAGATCGACGTCCTGGCCGAAATGGCGCAGGACATCAACCCGGAGATCGAATTGCGCACCTTTCCGAAAGGCATCCATAGCGATTCGCTGGATGACTTTCTGAAAGATGTGGACGTTTACGTCGATGGACTGGATTTCTTTGCCTTCGAAGCGCGCAGGACGACATTCGCCGCCTGCCATCAGAAGGGAATTCCCGCCGTTACCGCGGCGCCTCTGGGCCTGGGGACGGCACTGCTGGTGTTCGGCCCCGGCGGAATGTCCTTCGAAGATTACTTCGGCCTCGAAGAATGCAAAAGCGAACTGGAAATGGCCATCCGTTTTCTTGTGGGGCTCTCGCCGGCCATGCTGCAGCGCGGCTATGTGGTGGACATGTCGCGGATCAACCTGGCGGAAAGAAAAGGCCCTTCCTGTATCGCCGCCTGCCAGCTCTGCGCCGGCGTCACCGCAATCGAAACGCTGAAGCTTCTATTGGGACGCGGCGGCATCCGGCTTGCGCCTTGGGCCAGCCAATTCGACGGGTACCGGATGCGCTATGCCCGGACGTGGCGCCCGGGGGGCTACCGCAACCCGTTGCAGAAACTGATGACCCTCCTGGTCAAGTCGCAGCTCGCCCGTTCGGAAAAATAGGGAAAGCGAGGCCGCCGTGTCACGGGAAACCCTACTGAAGATACTCGATCTGGCGCGCTGGGCCCCGAGCGGAGACAACACGCAGCCGTGGCGATTCGAAATCGTTTCCGACACCCATATCGCCGTACACGGTTTCGACACGCGCGACCACGTTGTCTACGATTTCGAAGGGCACGCCAGCCACATGGCGCACGGCGCCCTGCTGGAAACCTTGCGGCTGGCCGCCACGCGCCATGGCCTGGCGGCGGAATGGCGCCTCCGGGACGCTTGTCCCGACACCGCCCCCATCTACGATGTCGCCCTGTCTCCCGCAAATGCCGGAGAAGATCCGCTGGTCTCGTCCATCGAGACCCGTAGCGTCCAGCGACGGGCCATGCGCGCGACGCCGTTGACGGCGGCGCAGAAAGAAGCGCTCGCCGGCGCCGTCGGCCCGGAATTCTCCGTACAGGTTTTTGAAACGTTCAAGGAACGCCTGGCCATTGCCAAGCTGCTTTGGCGAAACGCCAGGATCCGGTTGACCTGCCCCGAGGCCTATCCGGTCCATCGCGACATTATCGAATGGGGGGTGCGCTACAGCATTGACCGCCTGCCGGACCAGGCCGTCGGCGTCGACCCGGTCACCTCGCTATTGATGCGCTGGGTCATGCAAAGCTGGGAGCGGGTCGATTTCTTCAACCGCTATCTTTTCGGCACGATCCCCCCCCGCATCCAGCTCGATTTCATCCCCGGCCTGGCTTGCGCCGGGCACTTCCTGCTCAGGCCGCGCAAACCGCCGGCGGCAATCGCCGACCACGTTCGCGCCGGCGTTGCGCTGCAACGTCTCTGGCTGACGGCAACGAGCCTTGGACTGTTTCTGCAGCCGGAAATGACGCCCGTCGTCTTTCGCTGGTACGCCCGGACAGGAAAGGCCTTTTCCACGCTCCCGGGACTCCACGCTCAGGCGCAGGCGCTGGCTACTGATTTCGAAACGATTGCCCAGGCTGGACCCGGCGCCGATTTTTCGTTTTTCTGCCGTGTCGGTTCAAGCCAGCCTCCGCGCTCGCGCTCGCTCCGTAAAAACCTCGAAGACCTGTTCACGCGATAAAGGCATCCGCCCAACGGATGCCTTCCATTACAAAACCGCAAGGTAGCCGCCAAAAGACAGAGGCCGCTTGCGCGGCCTCGGAACTTTCAACAGGTGGTGCTTTTATTGTATTTGTTACTTGCGGCGACGGAGACCGGCGAAACCGAGCAGACCGGCGGCCAGCAGAGCCAAGGAACCGGGTTCTGGCACATTCGAGGGGTCCTCCGGCCCAAACGGGGGATCCAGGGGGTCTGGCACATTCGGGCCTGGCCCAACCAGGAATTCATACCCACCGTGGTTCGAGATATACATGACGTCTTTATCATCAGGCAAAGATCCGAATGCCGCATTGAAGACGTCATGCAATCCCGCTGTGCTACCATTGAGAGCTGCTGCAGACGAGATTACGTTGGTCGTCCAAAGCGTGAGAGTGATCTCAGAGTTGGCAAGGTCGTTCATCGACTCATCGAAGAAATAATTTTCCGCCATGTAGGTCTTGGCGAAGACCATCGATATGGCGCTCTCAGGAAAGAGAGAAGCGGGCAATAGAGTGGCATCGCCTGACGTAAGCGTAAAAGACGCGATAACGGTCTCTGTTCCACTAAGGTAGACGTTCAGTGTCCCGCCTTGGTTGAAATTCAGGGAGCCACCCACGGTACCCGTGCCCGTTCCCGAAAATTTCGCCGTCAGCTTCGGATCAGAGTCGCCAGTATCGCTGTCAAGCAGGCCTAGGGAGAACACCGCTGATTCTTTGAACGAAAAGGCACCAGTCCCCGCATCAGGGGTAGTGGCATAAATGTAGGAAGCGCCTGTCATGTCGAGATTGGTCAGGTCCATCGGAGCAGCGCTTGCCGCCCCTGCCAGACTCAGCGCCGAAGCCGCCAGAGTCGATGCCACTAGTGTTTTGAATGATTTCATGATGCACGCTCCATTTTGATTCATCGAGAATTGCTTTTTTGCTGCCGGATTATCTTTTACTATGGCCTAACATAAGCAATCACCGTGCCAAAACAAAAAACCAAAAGTAACCTATTGTTTTTTTTATTTTTTCTCTATTTACCCAGCCCCCACGGCCACAGTACGGGAACGAACAACCACACGAACGTGTAAGATTTGCCGACAGGCACTATTTCACACTTTGCCATTCGAGCAATAAAAGCAACATATTGTTTTTTTTATTTTTTTCCTATTTACCCAGCCCCCATGGCCGCAGTACGGGAACGAACAACCACACGAACGTGTAAGATTTGCCGACAGGCACTATTTCACACTTATTCCATTTATATATCGTGGGTGGCGCGCAGCCGCTTCACAGCGCTGTCGCATGGCAAGGCGAAGGCGGCGAAGACGCTTATGATCTGGATGATGCGCACGAGTTGCCGGCAACACAACTGTCCGCCGAGACCAATGTGTCGGCCCATAAAGGCTTGGAGACGGCAGCGCCGTTCAATGGCGCGCTACAGATAGCGCTCCGCATCGGTCAGGTTCATGCGTATCTCCGGCACATCCGACCGTTCGATGTGCGCCAGGACGAAAGCCCGGCTATTGGTATTGGCGCCTGCAAGCGTCGCCAGCGAGAATTCGATCTCCGAAACAACGTCCTGGCAGGAGCCGTCGAGGATGGTGTTCATGGAGTCCAGCCGCAATTGCTGGCGCTCGACCTTGAGATATTGTCCGGGTTGTTCCAGAACGCGGCACAGGGTCGCCAGTTCGTATGCCAAGGCCTCTTCGTGGTTCTTCAGCGCTTCCAGCTGGCGTTCGTTTTCCAGCAGCTGCGCCTCCAGCTTGGCCTGCTCTCCGATTTTTTCCGGCGCGCCGGCGAATACCGAGCCGAAACCCGGGCCATGCTGCTGGAGCATGCGCAAGCGCGCGCGTATCAGCATGCACATATCCTGTAATCCCTGGCGCTCGCTCTGCTCTCCACCTATTTCCGACAGTGCCTGCGCCACCAGGTACTCGATCCCCTGGGCGCCGAGCAGGCGGCGAACCTCCGGTTCCGTATTCCCGCAGATACGCACCTGGTGATCGGAAAAGCAGGCGACCTTCCGGCTGACATCCTGACGGACGATTTCTCCCTGCATGGCCACGCCGAGCACGTCCTGTACGTCGTACTTCATTCCCAGGATGATGTAGGCGTCATCCAGCTTCGGAAACTTGTCCAGGAAAGTCTTCAGATTGCTCGAGCGTCCCAGGGTTTCGGAGATATCGTCCGCAGCAACGAAAAACGCCCGCAACGCGGGATTGAACGCCCAGTTCGCGGAAGACAGCGGCATGGCCGGTGCAAAGGACCGGACGCTGTCCCGAAAATACTGGATGGTCGCCCGCACGGCCGGCGCCATGCGTGCCTGGTAGGAGTCGAGCAGCTTCAGGCGGGGATTGGTCAGCGCGACGATTCTCTCTATCGTCTGCAGCAGCATCCCCTCCGACAGATCGTCCGGGTCAAATTGCGCCGATCTGTTTTTGAACCAGTCAAGAATTCCCATGGCGCGTGAATCCGCTGCGATGGCGGACGGAGAAGCCGCCGCCATTCGCTATCATCGCGTACACGAGCCCGCTATTCAAAAGGATGCCGGCGCAGAATCGTTTCGCTGCGCTCCGGCCCCGTCGAAACCATGTCGATCGGGATTTCGCACAGCGTCTCGATCCGTTCGAGGTACGCGCGGGCCGCCGCGGGCAGCGCTTCGAACGACGTTATGCCGACCGTGGAGTCCTGCCAGCCGGCCATCGTTTCCAGGATCGGCTCGCAGTTGGCTACTTCTTCCGCCCCCATCGGCAGGAGGTCGATCACCTTCCCGTTCAGCCGGTAACCGGTGCAGATTTTCAGTTCGGGCAAACCGTCCAGGACATCGAGCTTCATGATGCACAAGCCGGTCACGCCGTTGATTTGCGAAGACCGCTTGAGCGCCGGAATGTCGAACCAGCCGCAACGGCGCTTGCGCCCGGTCACCGTGCCGAACTCCTTGCCCGTTTGCGACATCTGGTAGCCGGGCGTGCCGGCCGTGTCGATGTCCAGTTCGCTCGGGAACGGGCCGCCGCCGACGCGCGTGCAGTAGGCTTTGGTGATGCCCAGCACGAAGTGCAGCATGTTGGCTCCCACGCCCGACCCGGCGGAGGCCTGGCCGGCGACGCAATTCGACGAGGTAACGAAGGGATAGGTGCCGTGGTCGATATCCAGCAAAGTTCCCTGGGCGCCTTCGAAAAGCAGGCTGCCGCCGGCCTTGTTGACGGCATTCAACTCGGCGGACACGTCCGCCACCAGCGGCTTGACTTCTTCGGCGTCGGCCATCACCTGCGCCAGCAGGCTTTCGTACTCGAGCGGCTCGGCGCCCAGATACCGGGTCAACACGAAATTATGGTAGTCGAGGTTCTCCCTCAGCTTTTCCGCAAAACGCTCGGGATAGAAGAGGTCATAGACGCGCAAGGCGCGGCGCGCCACCTTGTCCTCGTAGGCCGGGCCGATGCCCTTGCCGGTGGTGCCGATCCGCGTCTCGGGGCTCCTTTTCGCTTCGCGCGCGCGGTCCAGCGCCGAATGATAGGGCAGGATAAGCGGGCATCCGGGGCTGATTTTCAGGCGCCGGCGCACGTCGATGCCGCCCGCCTCAAGCTCCCTGATTTCGGAAAGCAGGTGGTGGATGTCCAGCACGACGCCGTTGCCGATATAGCAGTTGACGTTCTCGCGCACGATGCCGGAAGGCACCAGGTTGAGCTTGTATACCCTCTCGCCCACCACCAGCGTATGCCCGGCGTTGTGCCCGCCCTGGAAGCGCACGACGCCTTTGGCGTGGTCGGTCAGCCAATCGACGATTTTCCCTTTGCCTTCGTCGCCCCACTGCGTGCCAACCACTATGACATTTTTTGCCATTTCAATCCGTCCCCGTCAATTGCCGAATAATCCATTGCCCGCCGCGTTCGGCCAATCGCCTGTCGCACAACGGCCCTTCGCTCTGCGATTCCCCGGGCAGCAGCTCGACGACGATTTCGCCATCTGCGCGCAACTGCGCCACCCGCGCCGCCAGCCCGGCATCTGCCGCCGCGTACGGCGCCAGGATACCGCGCTTTGCGCCATCCTTTCCCGACAGCCTGGCGATTTCCCGCAGATCCATCGAAAAACCGGTGGCCGGGCGCGCCCTGCCAAAAGCCTTGCCGACGCCATCATAACGCCCCCCGCGCGCAATTGCGCCGGGAAACCCGGGAAAATAGGCCGAAAATACGATTCCATTGTGATAGTTATAGCCGCGCAGATCGGCAAGATCGAAAGACAGCGGCAGATCCGGCAGGGATTCCTGCAAGGCGCGCATCGTATCCAGCGCCAGAGCCACTTCGGGCAGCGCTGGCAGCACCGTGCGGGCCGCCGCCAGCAGTTCCGGGCCGCCGTAGAGTTCAGGCAGGCGCAGCAGGGCCGAGCGGTAAGGCTCGGCGACACCTGCGCAACACTCCATAAGCCCTGGGACATCCTTGGTCTGCAGGAATTGGAGGACTTCCGTCACAATTTCGTCGTCCAACGCGGCGGCGTTCACCAGGGCGCGGAAAACGCCGGCATGGCTGATGTCGATCCGCGACGCCGGCGTGCCTGCCGCTTCGAGCGCTCTGGCCATCAGGCGGATGACTTCGATGTCGGCTTCGATCCCGGCGTAACCGTAAAGCTCCGCGCCCAACTGGATCGGCTCCCTCGATGCAGTCAGCGATGCAGGCAGGGTGTGCAATACGCTGCCGCAGTAGCACAGCCGCGTCACGCCGCGCCGGTTGTTGAGCAGATGCGCGTCGATGCGCGCGGCCTGCGGCGTCATGTCCGCGCGCAGCCCGAGAGTCCGGCCGGAAAGCTGGTCGACCAGCTTGAACGTCTGCAGCTTCAGATCCGACCCCGACCCCGTCAACAGGGAATCCAGGTACTCCAGCGTCGGCGGAATGACATGCTCGTAAGCATGGACGCGAAAGAGGTCGAGAACCGTGCGCCGGAGCCTCTCGATCCGGGCGGCATCGTGCGGAAGCTCGTCGGCGATGCATTCGGGTAAAAGCCAGTTCATCAATAAACCATCAGAAAAAGAATTATTCCGGCCAGCATGGAAATCAGCCCGACAAAACGCACCTGTCCGTCCGAGAACTGAATGAGCCTCCGGAACGTTTCACGCCACACCGCCGGCGCCACGAAGGGCACCAGCCCTTCGATGACGAGCATCAGCGCGAACGCCGTCAGCAGCGTGCCGATCATCTGTTGATGTTCTTGTCGCCGTTGCGCCCCATGCCTTTGGTCATGTACTTGAAGAAGTCGGAGTTCGGTTCGACGACGATGACGTCCGCCTTATTCCTGAAACTTCCGCGGTATGCTTCAAGGCTCCGGTAGAAAGCATAAAACTCCGGGTCCTGGTTCAGCGCCTGGGCGTAAATCGACGCCGCCTTGGCATCGCCCTCCCCCTTGGCTTTCTGCGCTTCGCGATAGGCTTCGGCGACGATCACTTCGCGCTGCCGATCGGCATCGGCGCGAATCTTTTCCGCCTCCGCCGCGCCTTCCGAACGCAATTCGTTCGCCACCCGCTTGCGCTCGGCTTCCATGCGCCGGTAAACCGACTCGCTGACTTCCAGGGGCAGGTCGACTCTTTTCAGCCGGACGTCGACGATCTGTACGCCTATCTTGCGCGCATCCAGGTCGGCTTTCTGCCGCATCTGCTCCATGATCATGTCGCGCTCGCCGGAAACAACGTCGTGAACCATGCGTTTGCCGAACTCTTCGCGCAAACCGGCGTTGACCGTCTGCGACAGACGCGTCTTGGCTCGCGCCTCGTCGCCGGCGACGGAGATATAGTAAAGGCGCGGATCGACGATTCTCCATTTGACGAACGAGTCGACCAGAACGTTTTTCTTCTCCGAGGTAATGAAGCGTTCCGGCTCGGCGCTGTCCAGCGTCAGGATGCGTTTGTCGAAATAGCGCACGTTCTGGATCAGCGGCACTTTGAAATAAAGGCCGGGTTCGGTGATGACATCGCGCACCTCGCCCAACTGGAACACGATCGCGTTCTGCCGCTGGTCCACCGTGAAAATCGAGGTGCCCAGCACGACCAGGATCACCGCGATGATGGCGGCGAGAAAATTCAAACCGGCTTTCATTATCGCGCCTCCCGATCACGTGAACGCAGTGCGTCTCTCGAACGCTCCGCTCTATCCGTCAATGGCGAGGTTTCCGTCGGAATCATCGGACGAGTGGACTGTGCCGGGATATCCGTTCCGCCGTCTCCCATGCCGCCCGACAGCTGCATGGCCGCTCCCGCCGACTGCATCAGCTTGTCCAGAGGCAGATAAAGCAGATTTCCCTGTCCCTTGGCGTCGATCATGATCTTGCTGGTATTGGCGTAGATGTGCTGCATGGTCTCGAGATACAAACGGTTCCGCGTCACTTCCGGCGCCTTTGCGTACTCCTCGTGGAGCTGCTGGAAACGGCTGGCATCGCCTTCCGCCGTGGCGATCAGGCGCTGCTTGTAGCCTTCGGATTCCTGCAGCAGACGCGCCGCGGTTCCCCGCGCCCTGGGTATGACGTCGTTGGCATAGGCCTGGCCTTCGTTTTTCTGCCGCTCGCGGTCCTGTCCGGCCTTCACGGCATCGTCGAACGCCGCCTGCACCTGCTCCGGCGGCTGGGCGTTCTGCATCGTGACCTTGGAAATCAGGATGCCCGTCTGGTAGCGGTCGAGTATGCCCTGCATGAGTTCGGCAGCCCTGACCGCAATCTGCTCACGCCCTTCGTAGAGCACGAAGTCCATCCGGCTTTTTCCGACGATCTCGCGGATCGCCGTCTCCGCCGCCTGCATCACGGCGTCATCGGGACTGCGGTTGTTGAAGATGTATTCGACCGGATCCTTGAGGATGTACTGCACGGCGAACTGGATATTGATGATGTTCTCATCATCGGTAAGCATCAGCGCTTCCTTGAGAACCTTGTTCCTTTCGGTGCCGCGGTATCCCACTTCCACTGTGCGCACGCCCGAAACGTTAACCAGCTCATGCGACTGGATCGGGTAAGGCAGCCGCCAATGCAGGCCGGATTCGGTACTCTCCTTGTAGCGGCCGAACTGCAGCACCAGTCCGCGCTGCGAGGCATCGACGATATAAAAGCCGCTGCCAAGCCAGACCACCAGGACAACCGCCACCAAGAGGCTGATGCCGCCGCTCAGAAACTTCGGGTTGAACTCCGCAGGAGGCCTGTCATCCCCGCCGTTGCCGCCGCTGCCGCGTTTTCTGCCAAAAACGCCGGAAAGTTTCTGATTGAGATCTCTCCACAACTCTTCAAGGTCAGGCGGCCCCTGGTTTGGCCGCTTGCCGCCGCCATTGCCGCGATTCCCCCACTGAGGATCGTTAAGCGACATAAGTACTCCAATGGTTGAAATCATAGGGGATACGAATCCGTCCTACTGTGTCAAGAACAATGGTATATCAGCCATTTCCGGCTGACCGCGAAAACGAGATTTTTCCAACGCCACTTCCGACAGCGCTTCGCGCAATAGGGATAACCCATTACCGCTTCTGGCGCTCAATCGGACGCGCACGATTTTACCATACTCATCGCGCTCCATGGCTGGCGGCAGCTCGGTAAGATCCTGCTTGTTCATGACGACGAGCTGCCTTACCCCGCTGGCGCCAATGGATTCCAGAACCTTGTCGACCTCCGCCATCTGGTGTTCGCGCACGCCGCTCGCCGCATCCACCACATGCAGCAGCAGATCCGCCTGGGAAGTCGCCTCGAGCGTGGCGTGGAATGCCGCCACCAGCTCGTGCGGCAGATCGCGGATGAACCCCACGGTGTCGGATATGACGACATGCCCGGCCTCGCCCAGCCAGAGCTTTCGCGAGGTGGTATCGAGCGTCGCGAAAAGCTGGTTGGCCGCATAGGCGCCGGCATGCGTCAAGGCGTTGAAAAGCGTTGATTTTCCGGCGTTGGTATAGCCGACCAGCGAGACGCTCAACACCTCGTTGCGCGAACGCGCCCGGCGCTGGACATGGCGCTGCCGTTGCAGCCTCTCCAGGCGCTCGCGCAGCAGCTTGACCCGCTTGCCGAGCAGCCGGCGGTCGGTTTCGAGCTGCGTTTCGCCGGGGCCGCGCAGCCCGATGCCGCCTTTCTGGCGCTCAAGGTGCGTCCAGCCGCGGACGAGCCGCGTCGCCAGGTGGTCCAGCTGCGCCAGTTCGACCTGAAGCTTGCCTTCGGAACTTTGCGCGCGCAGTGCGAAGATGTCCAGGATCAGACTCGTCCGGTCGATCACGCGGCACTGCAGCGAACGTTCGAGGTTGCGCTCCTGCGCCGGCGACAGGGCGTGATTGAAAATCACGAGATCGGCGCCGTGCGCCGCCACCTCGGCGCCGATTTCCTGCACCTTGCCCTTGCCGGCAAAGGTCGCCGCATCCGGACTCTGCCTACGCCCCAGGACAACGGAACAGACGCGCGCGCCTGCGGATTCGGCCAACTGGCGAACCTCTTCCAGCCGGTCGGCCACCTCGTTCTCGCCGAAATCCAGCTGAACGACGACCGCCGACTCGCCACCGGAGTGACGGTCAAACATGTAAGTATTTCGAGAAGAACGTTACGACCGGCTCCGGATCGCCAGGAGCCGCATCGATCATCACCATTGCCAGGAATCCGGGAAAGCGCGAACCGGCATCAATCCCCACTATTCCCATCCTGCTGGATGCTGATCGGGCGCGACGGAACCACGGTCGATATCGCATGTTTATAAACCATCTGCGTGACCGTATTTTTCAAAAGCACGACGTACTGGTCGAAAGATTCCACCTGGCCTTGCAGTTTGATGCCATTGACCAGATAGATCGAAACCGGAACGTGTTCGCGACGCAGCACGTTCAGGAAGGGGTCTTGTAGTAATTGCCCTTTATTACTCATGGTAAAACTCCATGTCTAATTGTTGGTACGACTCACAAGCATAATTGATTCCTTCGATGATTGCCACACAAAATCGCAGTTGCAACCCGGGCAAACAGAAAAGAAACCGCGTTTTATTCATTCATCCGGGATTCTGCGGCGGACATGCCGAAGGAAGCGGACTTCTGAATGGACCACAACGCGGGAAAATAGTTTGCGCCTTTTGCATGGAATTGCCATGATGAACGGCTGACGCCCCGGCGGACCGCCCTTTGACGGCCCTGCCAGCCAAAAAATACTTTTCATCCCGATTCACCGCGCATGCTCAAATTGACTCTGGTATCCCGAACGTATTGCCACCTGTGCCACGAAATGGAAGATGCCTTGGCGCCCCTGGCCGCAGAATTCGCCGTAGACGTGGAGATTCTGGACGCCGATGCCGACCCGGCCCTGGAAAAACGCTACGGAGAATTCGTCCCCGTCCTTTTGCATGAAAAAAACGAACTTTGCCGCTTTGTCCTCGATATCGGCAAAGTCCGTGATTATTTGGGAAAATTCCGCTAGAATGCGTTCCCTCTGGCAATTTCAACGAAGGGTGCCCGCCGGCACCTTTTTTTATCGGCATGGCAATGCTGCGACAGTAAGAGATGCAACTGCAATTCATCAGAAATTTTTCGATCATCGCTCACATCGATCACGGCAAATCGACCCTGGCAGACAGGATCATCCACCTTTGCGGCGGCTTGTCCGACCGCGAGATGGAGGAACAGGTGCTCGATTCCATGGACATCGAACGCGAACGCGGCATCACCATCAAGGCACAGACGGCCGCGCTGGAATACAAATCGCGTAGCGGGCAGACCTACAACCTGAACCTGATCGACACTCCGGGGCACGTGGACTTTTCCTACGAGGTTTCCCGCTCCCTGTCGGCCTGCGAAGGCGCGCTGCTGGTTGTCGACGCCTCGCAGGGCGTGGAGGCGCAAACGGTCGCCAACTGCTATACGGCGATCGACCTCGGCGTCGAGGTTCTGCCGGTCCTGAACAAGATCGACCTGCCCTCGGCGATGCCGGACACGGCGCGCCAGGAGATCGAGGAAGTCATCGGCATCGACGCCTCCGAAGCCGTCCTGGCTTCGGCCAAGACCGGACTGGGCGTGGAAGACATCATCGAATCGATCATCGCGCGCATTCCGCCGCCGCAGGGCGACCCGGAAAATCCGCTCAAGGCGCTATTGATCGACTCGTGGTTCGACAACTATGTCGGCGTCGTCATGCTGGTGCGCGTGGTCGACGGTGTGCTGCGCCCCAAGGAAAAAATCCGCCTCATGTCCAGCGGGTCGACGCACCTGTGCGAGCAGGTCGGCGTATTCACGCCCAAGGCCGTGCAGCGGGACTGCCTGTCGGCCGGCGAAGTGGGCTACGTGATCGCCGGCATCAAGGAACTGCAGGCCGCCAAGGTGGGCGATACGCTGACCCTGGCTGACCGTCAGGCAAGCGAACCGCTGCCCGGCTTCAAGGAGATCAAGTCGCAGGTTTTCGCCGGGCTTTACCCCGTCGAATCGAACCAGTACGACTCCCTGCGCGAAGCCCTCGAAAAGCTTCAGCTCAACGACGCTTCGCTGCATTATGAACCCGAGGTCTCGCAGGCCTTGGGCTTCGGTTTCCGCTGCGGCTTCCTCGGCCTGCTGCACATGGAGATCGTTCAGGAGCGGCTGGAGCGCGAGTTCGATCAGGATCTGATCACGACGGCGCCGACCGTGATTTACGAGGTGGTCACCCGCGACGGCAACGTCCTGCAGGTCGAAAACCCTGCGAAGCTGCCCGAAGCCACCAAGATCGAGGAAATCCGCGAACCCATCATCACCATCACCGTCTTCGTGCCGCAGGACTATCTCGGGAACGTCATCACCCTCTGCAACCAGAAGCGCGGCAACCAGGTCGACATGACCTACCACGGGCGCCAGGTGCAGCTGGTCTATGAGATGCCGATGGCCGAGGTGGTCATGGATTTCTTCGACAAGTTGAAATCCGTCTCCCGCGGCTACGCCTCGCTCGATTACGAGTTCAAGGAATTCCGCCCCGCGGACGTCGTCAAGCTCGACATTCTCATCAACGGCGAGAAGGTCGATGCCCTGTCCACCATCGTGCACCGCGCCAACTCGGTCTACCGCGGGCGCGAACTGGCCTCCAAGATGCGCTCGCTGATCCCGCGGCAGATGTATGATGTAGCCATACAGGCGGCCATCGGTTCGAACATCATCTCGCGGGAAAACGTCAAGGCCATGCGCAAGGACGTTCTGGCCAAGTGCTACGGCGGCGACATCACCCGCAAGCGCAAGCTGCTGGAAAAGCAGAAGGCCGGCAAGAAACGCATGAAACAGGTCGGTTCGGTGGAAATTCCGCAGGAGGCTTTCCTGGCCGTGCTGCGCGTCGATAAATAAGGAGCCTTGCGTGAACTTCGCCCTCATCCTGTTTCTGCTGACGCTGCTGACGGGCGCCGTCTGGGTGCTTGACAAGTATGTGCTGCGCAAGCGCCGCGCGCCCGACGCTCCCGATCCCTGGTGGGTGGAGTGGGGATCGAGCTTTTTCCCGGTCATCCTGCTCGTCTTCGTGGTGCGCTCGTTCGTCGTCGAGCCGTTCAAGATCCCCTCCGGCTCGATGATCCCGACGCTGCTCGTCGGCGATTTCATCGCCGTCAATAAATATACCTACGGCATCCGCCTGCCGATCATCAACAAAAAGATCATCGACATCAACCAGCCGCAACGCGGCGACGTCATGGTGTTCCGCTACCCGGAGAATCCCTCGGACGACTACATCAAGCGCGTGATCGGCGTTCCCGGCGACAAGGTGGCGTACCAGAACAAGCGCCTGACCATCAACGGCGAGCCGGTGGAAACGCGCCAGATCGACGATTATCTCCACCCGGAGCGGCTGGTCTACTCGAAGCAGTTCGTCGAGAACCTGAACGGCGTGGAGCATCGCATTCTGAACGAGAAGGATGTGCCGGCCTTCGTCGTGCCCACCCCGATACAGTTCCCTTTTCGTGAAAATTGCCTCTACAATAATTCCGGTGTAATTTGTACGGTCCCCGAAGGGTACTATTTCATGATGGGCGACAACCGCGACAACAGCACCGACAGCCGCGTCTGGGGCTTCGTTCCGGACGAGAATATCGTCGGCAAGGCATTCTTCATATGGTTCAATTTCGACTACAGCAATTGGAAACGTCTCGGTTCATTTAAATAAGGAGCTACACGATGATCAGGCACCAACGAGGGGTATCGCTGACCGGCCTGCTGTTCTGGGGAATCATCATTGCGTTGGTCGCC
>JAVBSG010000040.1:0-7053 GCA_031547245.1 Propionivibrio sp. | reverse complement strand
TCTCGATTTCCATGCCGGGGTCGGCGTAATTGCCCAGCACCTCGACAATTTTCCCGAGGGGCTGCGAGTGGCGGTCCGGTTGTCCGACAATCTCGGCTACAACGACCTGCCCAGCCTTGAACTTAAGATCCTCATCGGCTTTCTTGTCGGGGACAATCAAAATGTCCTGGCTGATCCGCTTGTTTTCCGGGACGACAACCATAATGCCGTGCTCAATCAACACCCGTCCAACAACCCGGCTATTGGCCCGCTCCAGCACTTCAACAATCGCACCTTCGCGCCGCCCCTTGCGGTCGAAACCGATGACGCGCGCCAAAGCACGGTCGCGGTGCAGAACATTGGCCATCTGCTTGGCATCGAGGTACAAATCGTCGCTGCCGTCATCCGGCACAAGAAAGCCATAGCCATCGGCATGCCCCTCGACGCGCCCGGCAATCAGGTTGGCACGCTCGGGAAGGATGTATGCGCCTTTGCGATTACGCAGAAGCTGCCCTTCGCGCTCCATCGCCCCGAGGCGGCGCAGAAACATTTTTTCCTCGTCCTTGCCAATATCGAGCAAAGCGCAAAGCTGCCCATACCCGACAGGCTTGCCCTGCTTCTCCAACAACTGAACAATATACTCTCGCGAGGGAAGCGGATGCTCGTATTGAGCTGCCTCGCGTTCATAATAAGGATCTTTCTTTCTGAGTTTCGATAGTTTTTTTATTGACATTTTTTAACGTTCCTTTAGAATTCGGCCTTCGCTGGAATTGCCCAGGTGGCGAAATTGGTAGACGCGCCAGGTTCAGGTCCTGGTGGTGGCAACACTGTGGAGGTTCGAGTCCTCTCCTGGGCACCACGCCAAAGAAAAGATTGTAATTCCAGAACAAGCAAAATCAAAGAATCTTTTCAAATCAAGTAGTTCTCCGCATCGCGAGAAAAGAAAAATAAGGACAAACTCGCAATTCCCACACGCGGTTACGCGAAAGTTACGCAGCGAATTACGCATGCCGTCCATTCTCAAATATGGTAAAGGTTACCGTGCACAAGTCTATTGTCATGGCGCGCGAAAGTCGGTTATTTTTTGCACCCGCCGCAAAACCGAATCCTGCACCCATTGCTACAGTATTACAGGCGTTGTCTCCCATCAAATCTTGATGATCGTGTCTCGGTAACGAGCCACAAGCGGATCATGGGTCATCAGCCGCATGGGCTCGACAAGCGCCTGGGCGACAAGAATGCGGTCAAACGGGTCGTGGTGATGCATGGGGAGCTCCTCAACTGCCGCAGCGTGCTCAGGCTCAACAGCCAGGAAGTGGTATCCAGACTCCTGGAAGTAGCATATCGCGTCCTGGCCGGATATGGGCATGTCTCCCCGGCCAAGCGCATGTTTGATGGCAATTTCCCATATGCTCGCGGCGCTGACCCACACCGTCGCTTTGGGCGACTCGATCAAGTCCCGTGCTTTCTGCAGCAGCTTTGGGCTATCAGCAATCGCCCAAAGGGCCACATGCGTGTCCAGCAGCAAGTTCAAAACGCATCCCCTTCTGTGAATAGCCGTGCTATTTCCTCATTATGAGCGTCAATGCTTTCCGGTATTTCGAACTTGCCCTTGGCAATCCCGATACGCTGTCCGGCCGGAGGCATGTCGATGGGCACCAGCTTGGCCGCAGGGCGACCATTGCGGGCAATGATGATTTCACGCTCCTGTCCTTGCTCAATAGCTTGCACCAAACGCGATAGCGAGGACTTGGCTTGCAACATATTGACGGCTTGCATCATATTCTCCTTCAGAACAGAGTTTAGTCTAGTCTAGCTAATCAAAAAAGACAAGAGAATTGACCAGCTTAGTCAATGGCTTTTCTACGCGTTCACGACGTTGCCGACCCCCAAGGCACTACAGATCGTTCTGTTCCGGCTTCAGGTAGTCTTTGGCGTAGCGCTGCGGCACGCCGGATTTGATGAACAAGTCATAGACGTCCGAATCGATGTGGTTGCGTTTTTTGAATCCTTCCATGATCTCCAGCGTCTCTTTCAGCGTCTTGCTGGACTTGTAGGGACGATCCCAGGCGGTCAGCGCCTCGAAGATGTCGGCCACGGCCATCATGCGCGCCGGCCAGCTCATCTCCTCGCGTGTGAGTCCGCGCGGGTAACCCCGACCGTCCATGGTTTCGTGGTGCGCACCGACGATTTCCGGCATGTTGCGCAGATGCCTGGGCAAAGGCATGGCTTCGAGCATGAGAATCGTCCGCGTGATGTGGTCGTTGATCTTGTAGCGCTCCTCCTCGGTCAGCGTGCCCCGGCGGATGCTGAGGTTGTAGAGTTCGCCACGGTTGTACAGGGCTTCGGGCGGATTCAGCTTGAACCGCCTGACATTTTTGGGATCGATTTGATCCTTTTCGCCGCGCGCGATGACGTGTTCGGGGGTATCCATGAGCAATGTTTCCTGCGCGGGCAGATCCGAAGCAGGAACGCAGTTCATGCGCGCCAGTTCGTCGCGCGAGACACCCAGGCGTTTGTCCAGGGTGCGCAGCCAGGTGCGCTGCCCGATGGCGGCAAGACGCGCCTGTGCCTCATCGTCCATGTATTCGCTGCCGGCGTTGCAGGAAGCGACGAAGGCAAAGTCCTCGTCCAGGGCGCGCAACTCCTTTTCCAACGTCTGCTGTGCGCTGGCCGGATCGGCACCGTCCAGCAGCGCATGCAGGTACGCGATCTGCGCATCACGCTTCAGCACTTCGAACCGGGTGCGGATTTCGTGGATGCGGTCGTAGAGCGTTTCCAGCTTGGTGGCCTTGTCCATCACGTATTCAGGCGTGGTGACCTTGCCGCAGTCGTGCAGCCAGCCGGCGAGGCGCGCTTCCTCCCAGCCGTCCTCGTCGAGGGAAAAATCCTTAAAGGCGCCTCCCTGTTCGTTGCAGGCCGCCTCCAGGAGCATCTGGAAGATGACCGGCACGCGCGCGCAATGCCCGCCGGTATAGGGCGATTTGGCATCGATGGCGCCGGCCAGGATGTGGATGAGCGCATCGCGCAGATCGAACTGGCCCTTGATCAATTCCTGCGTCTCGAGAACGATGGCGGTCGTGGCGACCAGCGTTTCAACGAAGGCGACCTGTCCGGAAGAAAAGGCGGTACTGCCGGGACGGCCGCGCTTCAGCAATGTGATACCGCCCAGCGACTCTCCCATGCGGTCGTATAAAGGCAGGCTGACAACATCCAGCCATTCCACGGCTGGATCGTCGAACCCCGGTATCACCGGCTCGATTTGCGCACGAGAATCGCCGCGCGTGACGCGGTCGAGCACGGTACATTTACCGTCCAGGGCTCTATAGGTGGAATACCGTTCCCGCTGGGTGATGCCCGACACCACGGTGTGCTGCACCTCGCCGCCGTCCCAGTAGAACCAGCCTTTATCGAAAAGGTTTTTGGTCCCGTCCATCGTCACCAGGATGCACCCGTCCACCCGCGCCATACTCGCGATCTCTTTGAGCATGTGTTTAAGCGCACCCTGAAAGTCGCGGTCGCTGCCGATCATGCCGATGAGGGAAAGAATCTTCTTCTGGTGTTGTTGCATGTGGTCGATACCATGCATGAGATCGGCGATTTCTTTCACACGCGATGACACCGTCTCTTTTTTTTCGCCGCTCGGTTCGGCAAAGTTCCATGCTCTTTCCGCCATGATGCGCAACGGAATGGAAATACGCCGCGCCGCCAGCCAGACGACCGGCAGCGAAAAGAGCAGGATGCCCGCCAGGCCCAGGAAAGCATAGCGCAGAAAATTCATGCCCCGAGTCAGCAGATCGTCCTGTGGAATGGCCAGCAGCATGGCATCCTTGACTATGCCGTTGGATCGATACTCCTCCAGTGAAACCTCCCATTGCTCCCGTCCATCGTCGATGCTGATGCCTCCTTCATGCTGGCCGGCCAGATAGGCCCAGGCCGCCCGGTTCAAAATGGGATGCAGGTCCTCCATGGTTCGCACTCGTGGTCTACCATCATCGATGATAAGCATGCCTTGCGTGCTGGCGATCAGCGTGCCGTCGGGCCGTAGCAGGGCCAGGTGCGAATTGGGCGTTGGCAACTCGCGCCGCAGGATTTCGGAGACTTGCGGCAGCGCAATCTGTAAACCAACTACAGCGTTGCCATAGTGGCTTTTTTCGGCGAAAAACAGAGCCGGCCATCCTGACGAGAGCAGCATCGGATGGAGATCGACCCGCCTGTTCGTTTCCATCGCCGCCTGAAACCAGGGGCGCGTACGCGGATCGTAATCCGGCGTCACTTCTCCCCCTGGACGGCGCAGGATCAGAGTCGAGTTCTCATCGTAGAACAAATACTCAAACTGGACGGATTCGACATCGCGGAGAATGTTGATCACCAGGAACACGCTATCCGGCGGTGCCTTGAATGCCTGCAGCTCCTCTTCGCCGACGAGTCGGCGGACCATAAAATAATCGCCATTGGCATAACCCACCATTGCGCCGCTGATAATCGGATAGGTGTTCAACAAGGCGGTCAATGCGGACAAATGAGTCAGCCGCTCTTCGAGGGTGTCGCACTCGGCCAGGGCGCTTCGAACCAGCATGTCGAGCGTGGGGTGTACCGGCTGGCGCACCATCTGTATGACGCCATTTTTGATGGTACTGGCCAGGCCGGTGATTTTTTCCCGGATGTTGGATTCGGAAAGATCGATCACCATGCGGTAACCGATCACCGACAGAATCAGTCCGGTCAGCACCATGAGAGTACCGATCAGTGCGCTCAGATGCTCCAGCAACCCGAACCATCGGTTATTTTTGCGCATGACTTCAGCCATGATCTCCCCGGTTCCATCTCATTATTTAGAACCAACCGTCCGATCCTGGCGCAATGAAAATTTCAGGCCTCTACACAGAAATCTGTGGCTCCTGGATGCCAAGGCAAGGCTGGAGGTCTATAAACTTTTTTTGCAGAGTATCGTACTTTTTTTTGCACAATATTGTATACATAATTTTTTAGAAAATTCTGGAGGGAAAATTGTTGTCCGCAAAACAACGGATCAAGGTCGAGACGACATCGCGAAACGAACGGTAGTTTGCCCTGCAGCCCAAAGATGTCGGATGCTTCGTATGATTTTCGTTGTGCGCCATTGAAAATAGGAACGCTGATGCCCTGGCGCCTCTCGTGCTGTTTCGACAAAAACGATTCGCGCGTCCATCAAAACGGTGATACTTCAAGACCTTCCGTCAGATTAGATCTGAATTTCTATACTTTATACAACGCGACTTCAGCTCGCATGGCCTGGGCCACATCCTTCAGGTCGTTTGAACTGTTGGCCGTATTTTTTGCCGCCAGATTGTTCTCCTCCGACATATGGGCAATGAGTTCGACGCGTTGCGCGATGATCGAACTGGCAGAACATTGTTCGCGGATAGCATCAGTAATTTCGTTGACCATGAGTACGGTTTGGCTGGATCCGGCTTCAATTTCACGCACGGCACTTTCCGCCGACTGGGCGTGAGCCACACTGGTTTCAACCTGTGCGACCGCGGCCAGCATGCTTTTTACCGCTTGTTCGGCGTCGACCTGCATGGCCGACATCATTTTGGCGATTTTCTCGGTAGACTTCGTCGTACGCTCCGCCAATTTACGGACTTCGTCGGCCACTACGGCAAAACCTCTCCCCTGTTCCCCCGCCCGTGCCGCTTCGATTGCCGCATTGAGCGCCAGCAAATTAGTCTGATCGGCCACTTCACGGATAACCGCGACCACGGAACTTACCGTTTGACTCTCCTCATTCAAACAGCTAAGAGTTTCCGCTGCCGCCTTGATCGCAACTTCAATGGAACGGATATCTTCCAGGGTTTTGCCAATCACGGCGGCTCCGCTGCTCGCCGTTTTCCCCGCGTAGGAGACCAATTGGTTGGCCTCGATGGCCCGGTCGGATACGTGGTTGATGCTGACCGTCAGTTCCTCGATGGCCGCCGCCATACTCGACGAGGCTTCACTTTGCTCCATCGAGCCGGCTGAGACCTGTTGCGCAGCCGCAGACAACTGAAAAGAAGAAGCGCTGACCTGCTCGGCGCTGGAGCGCATAGCTTTCAGACTACCGTGAACCTTATCCATCAGAGCGTTGAATGCCCGCGTCGCTTCGGCGATTTCATCCCTCCCCTCGGCCGGAGCCCGTTGGGTGAAATCGAGATTCGTCGCAATTCCACCTATTGTTTCTCTCACGTTGCATAACGATCCGGTCACTCGCCGATAGGTCATGGTTCCAAGAAGAAGAGCAATGGCGATGGATAATGTCACCACTGCAGAAATGATCCAGATGCTGTGGTCAGCTTTTTCGCTGGCGATGTCATTCGCCTCATCAGCAATTCTCAGATTGAATTCCGAATGGGCTTTCAGCGCCTGTGAAACCGCATCGATCACCGGTCGGGTGGCAAGCAATTTTTCCGCGGCCAATTCGCCTTGGTGATTTCGGGATAAGGATAAAAACTCCTCGATCACAGCATAATAATTTTTGATCATGCTGCGATCCGCCATAATCAGTTCGCTATCCTTCTCGCTCGAGACCAGTTTCTCTTCGTACATTTTCAAATCCGCATCGATTTTCGCACGTACGGCTTTTATATCGCCATCCAGGGCCGCCATATCATGGTCACGAGTGGCAATGATATGGCGCAGGACATGAGCGCGCAGTGCGCCGAAATTTACAGATATCCGGTCAATGGCTGCCAGACTGGGGACTGTGCTGTCACTAATGGCATCGATTCTGTTGCTTTGGCTGTACATCTCTGTAACACCCAGCGTCCCGACTACAACGAGTGCAGAAACCAAGGTACTTAACAGAATCACAAGCTGCTTGGCAATGGTCATTTTTACCTGTTGTATGCTGAATTTTGGCTTTGAGAAAAAATAAAATTTTATATCCAAAAAAAAACAATCAACCTGGTTTTATTAATAAACAACCCCGCGCCAAGAGCGCGGGGTATTAGAAAAGCCTAAACTGCCGCAGATCTTCGCGAGGCTGTCCTTGGTTACGAACATATCTTTCGACCACTTCCCAGCCGCCTCCCTCGCCCACCGTAGCCACATAAT
>JAVBSG010000097.1:0-9815 GCA_031547245.1 Propionivibrio sp. | reverse complement strand
CAGCCCCGAT
Source organism: Propionivibrio sp. (assembly GCA_031547245.1). GTDB lineage: Bacteria > Pseudomonadota > Gammaproteobacteria > Burkholderiales > Rhodocyclaceae > Propionivibrio. The sequence goes on along the minus strand of JAVBSG010000097.1, from coordinate 9,805 downwards.
GCGGCATTGAAGAGGCTTTTTTCCGCTGGCGCCGATTTCCCCGAGCTGGGCGGCAGGCGGGAGGGGGCAGCGGCCTTGTTCGCCTTCAGTCCGCAATACCAGGGCGACCGGGTGCTGGCCGTCATGGCCGGGCTGATCGACATGGTCGACGCCGCGTTCGAGCATAAAAGCGATTTCTACGTGCTCGACGATTTGAACGAACAGAAGCTGTACAATTGCGCGCGCAATATCGAAATTGCCGTCTGGAAAATGTCCTCGACGCGGGGAGCGAACGGTTTCGCGTTGCTGGTTTCCAACGAACTGGATCCGAATAACCCCAATCTGAGTTTTGAGCGTGAGTTCGGCCGCATCATCGGTTTGCTGGACTTCATGTCGAAAATTGTTGCGGACAAGAATGGCCGCTCGATAACACGCCTGACGCAGAGTGTTGCCACTGCCTTCTTTTTGCCCGTCGGCGCTTTGGGAATCAAATGAAATCTATCGTCATCCTTATTTCCGGTCGCGGCAGCAACATGGAGTCCTTGATCGATGCGGTGGCTGCCGGTGCGCTGCCGGTGCGCATCGCCGCCGTGATATCCAACCGCCCCGATGCGGGCGGTCTCGCGTCGGCGGCGGCCAGGGGCATCGCCACCCGGGTCGTGGATCACAAGCAGTATGCGGAACGGGCGGCGTTCGATACGGCCATGGCCGAGACGATCGACGCCTTTTCCCCCGATCTCGTGGTTCTTGCCGGATTCATGCGCATTCTCACCGAGGGGTTCGTCACGCGCTATGCCGGACGCCTGATGAATATCCATCCATCGCTGCTGCCGGTTTTCCCGGGGCTGCACACGCATCGGCGGGCGCTCGAGGAGGGCGTGAGGATTCACGGGTGTACGGTGCATTTCGTGACGCCGTCGCTGGATCATGGGCCGATCATTATTCAGGCCGCCGTGCCGGTGCTCGACAGCGACGATGAAAGCAGCCTGGCGGCGCGCGTGCTGGCGCAGGAGCACCGGATCTATGTTCAGGCGGTACGCTGGTTTGCCGAAGGCCGTTTGCAGGTGAAGGCGGGGCGCGTGGAACTGGACGCGCCGCAGGAAAAAGCGGCGAGCCTGGTGTCGCCTTCGGCCTGAGCGGGAGCAGGGGGCGCACCATGCCCTTGGCACTGATCGCAGCCTTAGCCGTTTCCATCGTGTTGCATGCCGTCGCCTTGTTCGGGATCGCGATCGACCTCACCCCCGCGCCGCGCCCGCCCGTTCTGACGGCGGAGTTGCGCCCCATGCCGTTGCCTCCCCCCTCATTGGCGCCGCAAACCCGCGAACCTCCGGCGGCCAAGCCGGCCGCAACGCCGAAGAAACCGCCCGCCGTTCGGCGGCCCGCGCCGCGCCGGACTCCCCCGCCGGAGGTTGCGCCTGCCGCCCCCAAGGCCAGGGTGATGACCGTTCCCGAGTCGGCGGATACGGTGGCGGCCGGCACGGTGGACGGGGGCGAACGGACGCAGGCGGCAGAAGCCGTTTCGGCGCCAGCGGAGGCATCCGGCGACGTGGCAGGGCCGGCGGCGTTCCGCCTGCCGCCGCGTGGCCTTATCCGCTTTCGTGTGGACCGCGGCGATTCCGGATTTGCCATCGGCGAGGCCTGGCAGGAATGGGAATTCGGCGAGGGCCGGTACCGCCTGCATTCGGTGGCGGAGACGACCGGGCTGGTCTGGCTGTTCCGCGCCGCGCGCTTTGAAATGGAAAGCCTTGGGCGAATTTCGGAACACGGCCTGCAGCCCGAAGTCTTCGGCATGCTGCGTAATGGCAGAAAAGCCAAGGAAAGGGCGATGTTCGACTGGGAAACCATGAAAGTACGCGTGGGCGACCGTCCGGAACAGCCGCTCGATCCCGGCGCGCAGGATCTGCTCTCGCTATATTACCAGTTGGGATTCCTGAACCCGGGCAGCGGATCGAACAGCAGCCTGCCCATCGCCACCGGCAAGAAGTACGCGATCTACCGCCTGGAAGTGCTTGGCGACGAGAAGATCGAGGTGCCGCTGGGCGAACTGCGGACGCTCCACCTGCGCGCGCCCGGTGAAAATTCCACCGAGATGTGGCTGGCTTACGATTACCTGATGTTGCCGGTTAAAATCCGCCATGTCGATTCCGACGGAGGCAGCCTCGTGCAGGTGGCCACCGAAATCAAGATAGGACAATGATAAGAATGCGCCTGACCCCAGTTTTGTTGAAGCACGCGGAGACCCTGATCGCGGAGTTGCTGCGTTTCTCTTTTGCCGCCGATTCGACGGTTTCCCATTATTTTCGGCAGCATCGCGAGATGGGGCACAAGGATCGCGGCTTCGTCGCCGAGATAGCCTACGCCGTGCTGCGCCACAAGCGTTCGCTGGCCGCGCGCTGCCTCGAGGAGGTAACGTCGCGGCGCCTGCTGCTGGCCGCGCTCGCCTGTTTGCACGGGTTGAACCGCCGGGAGCTTGCGCCGCTGATGAGCGAGGCCGAGGCGGCATGGCTCGGGCGGGCCAAAGCGGTTCGCCTTGAGGATCTGCCTGCCGCCGTCCGCCTCGATCTGCCCGATTGGCTGTACGAGGCCCTGGCGCAGCAATACAGCGGCGAATTGCTGGAGCCGCTGGCCGAAAGCCTCCGCCAGCCGGCGCCGCTCGACCTGCGGGTCAATTCCCTCAAGGCCGAGCGCGATGCGGTGCTGCAGCGCTTGCAAGCCGACGGCATCGCCGCCGAGGCGTGCCGGTATTCGCCGCTCGGCATCCGCCTGAAAGACAAGCCGTCGCTGGCGCGCTACCCCTTGTTCCTGGATGGCAGCATTGAGGTCCAGGATGAGGGAAGCCAGCTGCTGGGGTTCCTGGTGCAGCCCAAGCGCGGGGAAATGGTGGCGGATTTCTGCGCCGGCGCCGGCGGCAAAACCCTGCTGCTGGGGGCGATGATGCGCTCGCAAGGGCGGCTGTACGCGTTCGACGTTTCGGAAAAGCGCCTCGCCAAGCTGAAGCCGCGCCTGGCGCGCTCCGGGCTGTCGAACGTGCACCCGGTGCGCATCGATTCTGAGCATGACATACGCATCAAGCGGCTGGCCGGCAAGCTGGACCGGGTGCTGGTCGATGCGCCCTGTTCGGGGCTAGGCACGCTGCGGCGCAACCCGGATCTCAAATGGCGGCAGACGCCGGACAGCGTCGCCGAGCTGACGGCCAAACAATCGGCGATCTTGCGCGCCGCCGCTTCGCTGGTGAAGCCGGGAGGGCGACTGGTTTATGCCACCTGCAGTCTGCTCGACCGGGAGAACGAAGGCGTCGTGTCGGATTTCCTGGCGGCGCATCCGGAATTTGCGTCGCTGCCAGCGGGGGAGATACTCGGCAAGCAGGGAATCACCGTGACGCCGGCGGCTGCGGATGATCGGCTGCGCCTGTTGCCGCATACGCATGGTACGGACGGTTTTTTTGCCGCGCTCATGGAACGGCGATGAGCGAGAAACAAATTTTCGTTCTGCTGAACGAGCTGTGGAAAGACGTCGGCTTCGTCGAATTCTACTGGCTGCTGGCGGCGTTGGCCGCGATCCTTGCCGTTTCCTGGTGGCTGTCTTCGCGTTTGCGGCGCAACAGCGAGATCCGGGGGATCCGCGAGCGGCAAAACATGCTGATTGCCTTCGGCGCCGGAAGCCTCAAACGCATCGCTTTTCCCCTCATCGCCTGGGGGCTTGTCGTTTTGCTCTGCAAGGTGCTGACGGAACTCAACGTAAGCCACCTGAGCCTGTTGAGCCTTGCCTCGCCGTTGCTGCTGTCGTGGGTGATCGTGCGCGCGATGGTGTACATGCTGCGCAGCGTGTTTCCGCACGGCGAGTTCCTGAGAAACTTCGAGCGGGTGATAACGCTGGCCGTGTGGTGCGTGGTGATTCTCGAAATCACCGGACTGTCCGGTCCCGTCATCGGCTGGCTGGAGCAGGTCAAGCTGCCCGTGGGAAAGCAGAAGCTGGATCTGTGGACGGTCGTGCATGGGTCGGTGACGGTTCTCGTCATCCTGCTGTTGGCGTTATGGGTCGCCAGTTTCATCGAACGCCGCCTGGTCGCCGCGGAGAGAATGGACGCGAACCTGCGCGAAGTGCTGGCCAGGCTGATCAAGGCCTTCCTGTTGCTGCTGGCGCTGCTGATGGGGCTGACGCTGGTGGGCATCGACATCACGACGCTGTCGATCTTCAGCGGAGCGCTGGCCGTCGGTCTGGGCCTCGGCCTGCAGAAGATCGCCAGCAACTATGTCAGCGGTTTCATCATCCTGCTGGACCGCTCGATCCGCCTGGGCAACCTGGTGGCGCTCGACGACAAGACGACGGGAATCATCACGCGCATCACGGCCCGCTATACGGTCCTGCGCATCCTGTCGGGGAGCGAGGTCATCATTCCGAACGAATACCTGGTCAACAACACGGTGCGCAATCTTTCCTTTTCCGACGGCAAGGTGCGCGTGGCGACCGCCATCGCGGTGGCCTACGACAGCGACGTCGAACAGGTGATTGCGCTGATGGAGGCGGCGGCGCGGAAGCATCCGCGGGTGATCACGGACCCCGCGCCGTTCGTCATGCTGACGGCGTTTGCGGAGAACGGCATCAACCTCGAACTGGGTGTCTGGATCTCGGATCCGGAAAACGGCATGGGCAACGTCCGTTCGGAAGTCAATCTCGAAATCCTGCGGGTTTTCCGCCAGAACGGTATCCAGATATCCTATCCGCAGCGGGAGGTGCGCCTGGCGAGAGCGAACCGGAACGGATAAAAAAATCCCGCGCTGGTATGGCGCGGGATTGAAATCCCATCATGGCGATGGGTCAGGGAGGGTCAAACATTGCCAGCGGAAGACGCTGAAGCAATGGATGTATCTTACAAACGGAAGGGGCGGAAGTCTGTAGCGCTTGTTTTACTTATTGGTGACAGAATGTAACGGCGAGGCATATCGGAAAATCATTCCTCCGACTTGTACCATTTCTCCGATTTGTGCCGCCAACATCGTATGGCGAACCATCCAAGCGTGAAGGGAACCGTGATCAATAATGCCCGGCCGACTTCGAGATGGCCTTCGCTTAGCAAATCCCAGGCAAGAACTCCGACGAAAATACCGATGCCTTCGATGAGCGGAAATTTTGCTGAGGTGGGTGGTGGCATGGCTAACAATATTCAGCTTCCGGATGGAGACTAAAGAATAAAGGGAATCATGCTTTCCAGAACGGATCTCTGGCCACGCGGCATTGATGGGTGCTGGGCGAACCGAAAGAAGGAAGACACGTCAAGACTCCTTGCGGACTCAACCATGATTCTCCAATGATAGAGAGCAAACACGGGATTGTCTTCGATGCTTTCGTCAAGGTTGTGTGACGCTTTGTAACAACGGCCAGCTCAACGTAAAGCGGGCTCCTCCGAGCGGCGATTCGTCGGCAAAAGCAGTGCCGCCGTGCTGTTCGAGGACCAGGCGGACGATGGCCAGCCCCAGCCCATGTCCACCCGTGGCGCGGTCGCGCGAGCGGTCGAGCCGGGTAAACGCGGTAAATACGTGCTGCCGTTCTTCGGCGGGGATGCCTATGCCATCGTCATCGACGTGGATGCGGATGTTTCTCCCCACCACTTCGGCGCTGACGACGATTTTCGTCTTCGTATATTTCAAGGCATTGCGCAGCAGGTTGGTGATCGCGTACGGCATGCTCTTCAAATCCAGTTCGACCTGTTGCCCGTCCGGAAGCGCGCTTGTGTCGATGGCAAGCTCCAGGTTGCGGCTCAGGATGCGGATCGAGTCGACTTCTTCCCTCAGCCAGGCGGCGATATCGACCGGCGTCAGATTGGGGATGGGCTGTTCGCGTTCGAAACGGGAATAGGCCAGGCTGGATTCGATCAGTTCGTCCAGTTCGTCCAGATCTTCCTCCATCATCTGCCAAAGCCGTTCCCGTTCATCCTTTTCCGGGGTTTCGGCGAGCATTTCGAGCGCGAAACGCATGCGGGCGATCGGCGTGCGCAGTTCATGGGATATCGCGCTCGACAGTTCCTTTTGCGTGGCGATCAGGCGCTGGATGCGCTCGGCCATGCCGTTCAGCGTTTCGGTCAGCAGGTCGAAGGCGCTGCTTCTCGCTTCGGGGGCGCGCCGCTCGAAATGGCCGTCGCCGAGCGCACGCGCGGTTTTGCGCAGCGCCTCGAGATCGCGCCAGACGGGGCGTACCCAGAACCATACGGCAACGGCCAGGAACAGGCCGATCAGGCTCCAGGTCAGCAGGCGGATGCGCAATTCGAATGGCATAACGCGCGGCCGGTTGGCGTTGGCGTCCGGGGAAATCGGGCCGACGACCAGTATCTGGGAGGTCAGCTTCAGGCGGTGGTAGATGATATCGCCGTCGGAGTCGACGGCCAGTTCTCCGGAATCGACCTTTTCCGCCTGCTTGGGCTTGAGTTTCAATGTCCAGCGTTCGACGATGTCGAGCTTGTAGGAGAACTTGGTCCCGAGTTCCTTGATGGTCTCCGGCCATTCGGATTTCGGCCGGCGGAACAGCGTATCTTCGATCAGGACGATCGTGCCGCGCATGAAGCGGCTGGTGTAGTCGTCGGTAATGCCTTTCAAGGCCGACGAAATGACGAAATCGGCAACGAAGGCGACGGCGACGAAAGACCCCATCACCAGCAGGTAAAAGCTGAGGAACAGCCTCGACAGGCTGTATTCCCCGCGCCAGGGCGCGTGCTTGTAACGGCCTAGAACGTTGAGCAGCGCGCTGCTGCGGTTATTGCCAGTCATGCTTGCTGAAGAGATAGCCCTTGCCGCGGACGGTCTTGATGCGCGTCGGATTTTCCGGATCGTCGCCGAGCTTGCGGCGCAGGCGCGAGATGCGGGCGTCGATCGAACGGTCCAGGCCGTCGAAGCCGATGCCGCGCAGCTGCTGGAGCAGGTCGTCGCGCGACAGAATGCTTCCGGCATGGCGCGCCAGCAGCCAGAGCAGGTCGAATTCGGCCGTGGTCAGATCGATCGCTTCCTTGTTGAGATGGGCGCTGCGCGTCGCCTGGCTGATGCTGAAGCTGCCGAAGGAAAGCTCCGCCGTGTCTTCGGATTCCTGTTCGCCGTTGTTCAGCGGCAGGGCCACCGGCGTCCGGCGCAGCAGCGCCTTTATGCGCGCCAGCAGCAGGCGCGGCTGGACGGGTTTGGCCAGGTAGTCGTCGGCGCCGAGTTCGAGGCCGAGAATCTGATCGAGGTCCTCGTCGCGCGCCGTGAGCATCAGGATGACGCCGTTGTACGTGGTGCGCACGGCCCGGCAAACCTCGAAGCCATCCTTGCCGGGGAGCATGATGTCGAGGATCACCAGATCCGGGTTCTCGCTCAATATCCGTGTCTCGGCCGTATCGCCGCGGACTTCGATCGAAACATCGAAATCGTTTTTCTGCAGATATTCGGCGGTCAGTTTGGCCAGTCGGTCATCGTCCTCGACCAGCAGGATACGTGTTTTCATGACTAATGGTGGCATCCAGCGGAAAGGTTGGAAACGGGAGAATGATACTCGATGATTGGCATCGGCAGGAATGTTCCCGAGCGGAGGGAACACGGAAGCATCTGCCCTGCTAGAATATCCGATCACCATGATGCGGGTTATGTCCATGAGGATTTCCAACCGATGGGTTTTTGTTGGGCTGGCGGCGGTTTCTGCGGGCTCGCTGGTTTCGGCGCTGCTTCTCGGGGACCTGTACCGTCTGCAGCCATGCTATTGGTGCAACTTTCAGCGTTTCCTGTACATACTGCTGGCATTCCTCGGGGTGTGCGGCGGCCTCCTGCCGGGGTGGCGCAGAATATGGGGCGGGCTTATCGCGCTGACCGCGCTGGGCGGCGTGCTCGCCGCCGGGCGCCAAAGCTGGATGCAGTATGCGCCGGATTCGGTGGTGGAGTGCGGATTCGGCGATCCGACGCTGACCGAGCGCTGGGTCGACTGGCTCAGTTCGCTGTGGCCGTCGATGTTCATGGTCACGGGAGCGTGCAAGGAGAAATCGGCGGCATTTCTCGGGCTGTCGCTGGCCAACTGGTCGGGCGTGTGTTTCGTGGTATTGCTTGGCGTGGCGCTATGGGCGGCGTTGCGCCGCGAGCGCGGCTAGGCGCGGCCTAGCCCGGGGAGGGAAGCCCTCCCGGCGGATGCCCTGGGCGCCGTTCGCTGTCGCGCTTATTCCGCCGGATGCTGCGCCTGCGGATTCTGCCGCAGAATGTCGTGAATCCTGGGGTTGTAGGGGATGATCTGCGGCAGGAGCGACCCGGCGACCATGCCGAAGGCGCTGGTCAATAAGCCGGCCAGATGCGCCGGAATGAACGGATCTTCCGGCCCGAAAATGAGGAGGGCGAGCCAGGTCGTCACCCCGAAGGCGATCGCCAGCAATGCGCCCTGATTGGTCGCCCTTCGCCAGTAGATGCCGCAGACCAGCGGAATGAAAGCCATCACCAGGGTGATCTGGTAGGCGTTTTCCACCATCTCGAAAATGCTGGCATGCGAATGCATGGCATAAAACGTGACGAGAACGGTGAAGCAGAAGGTGACGATGCGCATCGAGAGCAGCAGGGCGCGGTCGGACATGTGCGGCATCATCGGCCGCAGAATGTTTTCGGTGAACGTGACCGAAGGCGCCAGCAGGGTGGCCGAGGCGCAGCTCTTGATGGCCGACAGCAGCGCGCCGAAGAACATGATCTGGGCGACCGTCGGCGCTTTTTCGATGATGAGGCGCGGCAGGATCATCTGGTGGTTCGTGTCGATCAGGCTATTGACCATGTCCGGGTCGAGGAGCGTGGCCGAATAGGCGAGGAACATCGGCACGAAGGCGAAAATCATGTAGAGGCTGCCGCCGAGGACGGAGCCCCAGACGGCGATTTTTTCGGTGCGCGAGGACTGGACGCGCTGGAAAACGTCCTGCTGCGGGATGGAACCGAGCGCCAGCGTGACCCAGGCGGCAAAAAAACCGATGATTTCCTTGGGGTCGGGGGCCGGCCAGAACTTGAACTTGCCGGCTTCGGCCGCGTGGTTGACGACGGCGCCGACGCCGCCGACCATGCCGCTGACTTCGGTGCCGATCCATAGGAGGCCGATGACGATGACGATCATCTGCAGGAAATCGGTGATCGCCACGGCCCACATGCCGCCGAACAGCGTGTAGATCAGGATGGTTCCCGAGCCGATCCACATGCCTTCCACCGGGCTGAGCGCGCCGCCAGAAATGACGTTGAAAACGAGGCCGAGCGCCGTGATCTGGGCGCCGACCCAGCCCAGGTAGGAGACGATGATGGCGATGGTGGTCAGGGTTTCCGCCGAGCGGCCGTAGCGCCTGCGGTAAAAATCGCCGATGGTCAGCAGGTTCATCCGGTACAGCGGGGCGGCAAAGAAAAGGCCGACGAAGATGAGGCACATGCCGGCCCCGAACGGGTCGGCCACGACGCCGCCCAGGCCTTCCTTGAGGAAAGTCGCCGGCGCGCCCAGCACCGTCTCGGAGCCGAACCAGGTGGCGAACACGGTGGCCGTCACCATGTAAAAGGGAAGGTGCCGTCCGGCAATGGCGAAGTCCTTGGCGGTGTGCACGCGCCTGGCAGCCCAAAGGCCGATGCAGACCGAGACAGCCCAGTAGGCGATGACGAACCAAAACAGTTGCGCATTAAACTGCATTGCGTGACCTCCGATGCGGTTATCCGTTGAACTCGTGGAACAAACCCCGGCAGAAGGGGATTGCTTCCACGAATTCCCAGATCAGGTCAATCCGGACCAACGATGCCGACGTTTGGTTCCAGCCGGAAGCGGCGCTATTTTACAGTCGACTTCCCCAGGAAAAAACAAGTTTTTTGTT
>JAVBSG010000205.1:0-4015 GCA_031547245.1 Propionivibrio sp. | reverse complement strand
TTCGGCAGGGGCCTTGACGGCACCCGCCGTGCGATCGAGCACCTGGGCTACGTGCAGATCGATACGTTGTCCGTGGTCGAGCGCGCGCATCACCACGTCCTGTGGGCGCGGGTGCCGGGTTACACACACGGGCATTTGAACCAGCTCATCCGCGAGCGCCACGCCTTTGAATACTGGTTCCACGCCGCTTCGTATCTGCCGATGCGGGACTACCGCTTCGCGCTCCCGCGGATGAACGGCATCCGCCGTGGCGAGACCCGGTATTTCGCCGGCATCGACGATCGCCTGATGCGCGAGATCCTTGCCCGCGTGCGCGGCGAGGGCGCCCTGCGCGTGCGGGACCTCGGCGCCGATCGTGGCAGCGTGAAGGGCAGCTGGTGGAACTGGGGCCCGGGAAAGCGTGCGCTGGACAAGCTGTTCATGCAGGGCGATCTGATGGTTTCCGAACGCAACGGCATGGAGAAAGTTTACGACCTTGCCGAGCGGATTCTTCCGCCCGGCATAGACTCCCGCAATCCCTCGCTCCACGAGTATGCGGCCTATCTGCTCGACGGTACGGTGCGCGCGCACGGACTGGTGACCTGGAAGCAGGTGCTGCACCTCAGGCCCGGCAAACCCTTGCAGGATGCCATGCGCGAGATCCTTGCCGAGCGCATTGCAGCCGGGCGGCTGGCGCCGGTATGCGATATGGGTTTGCCGGACACCTACGTGGACGCTGCGGCGCTCGACCGGCCTACCCCCTCCGCGCGCAAATCGGTGCTGCTGCTGTCACCCTTCGACAATCTGGTAATCCATCGCGAGCGGCTCAATGCCCTCTTCGGCTTCGACTTCCGGCTCGAATGCTATGTGCCGGCAACAAGGCGGATGTTCGGTTACTTCTGTCTCCCCATCCTCTATGGCGATCGTTTTGTCGGACGCATTGACTGCAAAGCCCATCGTATCGAGAAACGGTTCGAGGTGGTAAGCCTTCATATGGAAGACCGCAGGGCCGGAAGAGAAGTGCCGGGGCCGTTACTGCAGCAGGCGATCGAGCAGTTGGCCAGCTTTAATGGGTGCGACTGCGTATCGGGCGGATGTTTGTGACGCGAGTGCGCTCAATCACCGTATTCTGGCCGCTTCATCACATAATTTTCTTGGTCATGCCGTGATTTCCACGCAGTTCCCTTCCGGGTCCAGCACCACGCTTTCGTAGTAGCCGTCGCCGGTTCGCCTGGGCTCCGCCTCGATGGTGTAGTTGTCCGCCCGCAGGCGTTCGGTCAAGCGGTCCACATTCGCCTCGCTGCCGACCGAAATGGCCAGATGCGCCAGTCCTTTCAACGCGCCCCGCTTTCCGCCGGCGTCGGCAATACCGGGCCTGTGCATCAGTTCCATGCGGGCGCTGCCCTCGCCGAAAGAGAGAAAATAGGAGGAGAACTTTTTCGCGGGATTTTCGTATTTCCCGCTGCTCTGCATGCCGAAATAGGACTGGTAGAAAGTCCTCATCAATTCGATATCTTCGGCCCAGATGGCGATGTGTTCGATTTTCATCGGCATGGCTTTCATGAGATGCGGCGTAGAACGCTTGCAGATTGCACAGTTTAGTCGAACACACCCTAGTGCAAGGAGAACGCGGCATTGAGCACGTAGGCGATGCGCGCGCCGGCCTTGGCAAGCTGGATTTCCACGACCTGCAGCGCCTCGTCGATGTAGGCGGGCGGGAGGGCGTCGATCTCCGTGGGCGGCGTTTGGCAGGAGAAGCCCGGCAGGGCGCCATAGGCGACCTGTTTGGCCAGGAGGTTCGATTCGGCCGCCCAATAGGACGGGCGCCGCGATTGCCAGCGGGGGATTTCCTTGCGATGCCAGGCAAGCAGGTCGTCGGCGACAGCCTGCACGGTTCGGCGGTGGATAAGCATCTGGACCAGCCCCGTATCCCAGACCGCATGGAGATTGCTTTTCCCCGGGCCGACGGGAATGGCGTTGCCGCCGCGGTCGTTGTTGTCCGCCGCGTGCAGCGGCTGGTGAACGTCGCCGACGAGGTGGATCAGCGCGCGCAGGGCGAACAGGCGGTCGTCGCGCGATGCCTTGGTGTCGGCCAGAATCTTTTGGTACTCATCGATCTGGCGGGTGGCGCAGTTGCCGCGCGGGCAGATTTGCTCGGCGGTTTTTTGCCCGCAGACCGGCAGGTTGATGTAGTGCCATTTGTCCGATCCCGGAATCCGGTGCTTCAAGGCGGGTTTTTCTTCGTCGAGCCAGGACGACTCCTCGGCGATGTCGAAGCCCGGCGAGAGGGCGTTGATGCGCACGCGCGCTTCGGCCGTCAGCAGTTCGCCGGCGATGATCCCGGTGATCTGGTGCCCGGCCTTGCCCCAGGCCAGCGCCGGGCCGGCGGCCAGCGCCAGGGCGATGGCCAGCAGGAAGCGTAGTTTTCCGGGGGCGGACATTTCGGCGTTCATGCGTTTTTATGCGGTTGGCGGGAGGCTGCCCTGCCTTCGCGGCGCAGCGAGCCGTTTGCGCCATCATGGCGCCGGTTTTTCCGGGGAATGCCTGCGGCTCCGATGCGCATTATCGGGGATATTGCGGGAAATTCTCCGGGCCATTCCTTATGATTTGTCATAACTCATTGATAATTTTGAATTATATATTTTTCCGTATTCAATATATCAATTTTATCGCATTTACATAATAACGAGGTGTATTTATATTGCACACAACGATCCGCTGGCCGGAATAGTCGATTGACATAATCTAAAAGCAAACAGGGAAAGTGCTTCGTATGATCAACGGAAAAACACAACTGCTGCCTCTCCTGGGCTACCCGACGGACCCCTTCAAGGCGCCCTTCATCTACAACCCGTGGTTCGAAAAGCGCGGAATCGACGCCACCGTCTTTCCGATGGGCATCAAGCCCGAGGATTACACGACGGTCCTGCGTTCCGTGCTCAAACTCACCAACGTTCCCGGCGCGCTGGTAACGATGCCGCACAAGGTGGCGACGGTGGCGCTGCTCGACGAGGTGACGACGACGGTCAAGGTTTCGGGGGCCTGCAACGCCATATTGAAACGCCCCGACGGCAGCCTGCTGGGCGATATGTTCGACGGCGCCGGGTTCACGCGCGGTTTGCGGCTCAAGGGCTTCGTGTTCGACGGGGCGAAATGCCTGATCGTCGGCTCGGGCGGGGTGGGCTCGGCGATTGCCGCTTCGCTGGCCGGCGAGGGGGTGGCGTCGATCACCGTTTCGGATGCCTGTATCGGATCGGCCAAGTGTCTGGCGGCGCGCATAAACCAATACCACCCTGAAGTAACCGCGCAGACCGGTTCGAACGATGCGGCCGGCTACGACCTGGTGGTCAACGCTACGCCGCTCGGCCTGCCGGGCGATCCGCTGCCGATCGACGTCACGCATCTGGCGCCATCGACTTTCGTCGGCGAAGTGGTCATGAAACAGGAAATGACGCCGCTGCTGCAGGCGGCGCGCGAACGCGGCTGCCGCTTCCAGGTCGGCTCCGACATGCTCTACGAGATGATCCCGGCCTATCTGGAATTCTTCGGCTATGGAACGACGACCGCCGATGAGCTCCGGTCGGTCGCCCAGTTCAGGTATTGATGCGCCGGCGGGGAGGCGCCGGGTTTTTTTTGCGTTGCAATCGTTTGATCAAGGAATTTCATAATTTTGATAAAGGAGGAAGGAATCATGGTCAAGACTTTCAAGACGGTATTCATAGCGGTGGCAGCCTGCAGCCTGGCGCTGTCGGTGAGTTCCGCCAACGCGCAGGTCAACAAACGCGTTTTCCGGTTCGCGACGAGCAACGTCGAAGGAAACCCCCAGTTCGACGGCCTCTCCAAATTTGCCGAAGTGGTCAAGGCCAAGAGCGACGGCAAAATGGTCGTCAAGATCTTCACCGGCGCGGCATTGGGCAAGGACATCCAGGTGCTCTCCTCGATGCAGGGCGGCACCGTCGACGGAGCATGCATGAACACCAACCTGCTGGTAGGCATCATCAAGGACGCCGGGCTCGTCGACCTGCCTTATCTTTTC